>CAIKYN010000132.1 GCA_903831635.1 uncultured Spartobacteria bacterium | reverse complement strand
GGGGGGGAATCCCACCGGAGTTGACGGGGCTCGAACCCGCAACCCCCGCCGTGACAGGGCGGTGCTCTGACCAATTGAGCTACAACTCCAGGGATTTCTCGGAGAACTCCGAGGGGTTGCAATCATCCACGCATTTGCGTTTGGAGCAATCTTTTTTGTGACTTTCCTGCTGTTGCAGTTCATTCTCCTCACTACGACGCCATGGCTTATCCATCCTACGCCGCCTTTCTGAAAGCTCTTGAAGAAGCCGGAGAACTCCGGCGGATTACTGAACCCGTAGCCACGGAACTCCAGATCACGGAGCTTGCCGACCGCGAGATGAAGTCGCCGGGAGGAGGGAAGGCCTTGCTCTTCGAGAAGCCGACAATCAACGGCAAGGTCTCCGCCTTCCCAGTGGCGATCAATGCTCTCGGATCAAAGCGTCGCATGGCGATGGCTCTCGGACTTGACTCCGTGGATGATCTGGCAGGGCAGCTAGAGTTTCTGATGAAGGCGAAACCGCCCAAGAGCTTTGCTGATGCCATGAAGCTCCTGCGTAACGGGATCGATCTAATCCACGCCCGTCCCCGCACGGTGAAGAGTGCTGCCTGTCAAGATGTCATCAATCGCCTAGGTGAGGGGAATGCCGGTGAACTCTTTTCCCTCGATCACCTCCCGATCCTCAAGTGCTGGCCTCAGGACGGAGGTCGATTTATTACGCTCCCGACTGTTTACACCAAGGATCCCGATACGGGTGAGCGGAATGTCGGCATGTATCGTGTCCAGATTTACGATGGTCAGACCACCGGGATGCACTGGCAGGTTCACAAGGTCGGCGCCCGTCACGGCAAGCGCTACTATGAACGCGGTGAGAAGATGCCGGTGGCCATCTGTCTCGGGGGTGACCCTGCCTTTACGTTGGCGGCCACGGCTCCGCTCCCTGACGGAATTGATGAGATTCTCTTCGCGGGATTCGCCCGTAAGAAGTCGGTCGATCTTGTCAAGTGCGTCACCCAACCGCTGGAGGTGCCTGCCGAGAGTGATTTTGTCATCGAGGGATATGTGCAGCCGGGAGAGATGCGTCCCGAAGGGCCCTTTGGCGATCACACCGGATTCTATACTCCGGTGGATGACTACCCCGTCTTCCATGTGACGGCGATCACCCACCGCAAAGAGGCCATCTACCCGTGCACCATCGTCGGGGTGCCGCCTATGGAGGATTTCTACATGGGGGAGGCGAGCGTCCGGATCTTCCTGCCTATCTTCAAGATGAACTTTCCGGAGATCGTCGACATGGCGCTTCCGGCCGAGGGAACCTTCCACAACCTCGTCTTTGTCTCGATCAAGAAGCAGTACCCATGGCAGGCCTTTAAGGTGATGCACGGACTTTGGGGAATGGGGCAGATGATGTTTGCCAAGTACATCGTCGTCGTGGATCACGACTGCGATGTGCAGAACACCTCGGAAGTCCTCTTCCGATGGATGGCCAATACCGATCCTCAGCGCGACAGCATTCTGACCAAGAACCCGCTGGATAGCCTTGACCATGCCCCGACTATTCCGAACATGGGTGGTCACATGGGTTTCGACGCGACCAAAAAAATCCCGGGAGAGGGCTACCTGCGAGGTTGGCCCGATCTCGTCACCATGGATCCGGCTACCAAAGCCTGGGCGGATGGTTTTAGAGGATAGGGAAAGATTTTCCCGCAGAGGCGTAGAGGCGCGGAGAAAGAAAGGTGTCTCTATGGGAGCGGGACCATCGAGGCCATGAAGAGTTGATGGGAGGGGTCAGTCATGAATCTTTTGATTCCCACTCTGCGTTCTCCGCGCCTCTGCGCGATAAATTCTGCAGTCAGTTCCGTGCACTCATGACTCGGATCAGGATCAGGATCTTGTGGATCGTGCTGACCCGGTAACGAGCAGAAAAGACATCGTAGCGGTCGCGGTGCATCTGGAGCAGAAGATCGCGGTAGATGGCGCTCATGAATCGGGCGGGGCGCATCAGTCGGCGCTGGTTGGCAGTCATCTCGGACCAGGCGAGTTCGGCCTTCGCGAAGTACGAATCAGCCCGCTCGGCTTGGTGATTCAGAAGATGGGTCATCTGGGGTGAGGGGATGGATCCCAGGACCTCGCCTTCACGGACTCCGAAGCGTGCCAAATCCTCCAAAGGGAGATAGATTCTGCCCATAGCCGCATCCTCGGCGACATCTCTCAGAATATTGGTGAGTTGCAGGGCGATCCCGAGTTTCTCGGCGTAGCACTCGACACTTTTTCCCTGGGCTCCAAAGATTCGTGCACTGAGAAGACCCACGGCCGAGGCAACGCGACGGCAGTAGATTTCGAGATCCGCGAAGGTCGCATAGCGGTTCCTCTCCGTGTCCATGATCATGCCGCGAACTATCTCGCACAGGAGGGCTGGATCCAAATGACGCCTCCGGATTATGGCATCGAAGTCCTTGGGCAGTTCTCCTTCAGGATCGTTTTCGTTCTGTAATGCCAGCAACCAAGCCCCTAGGGCTTTCTGCTTCTGAGTGACTTCAAGTGATCGGTCGTCTGCAATATCATCCACCAGTCGGCACCAGGCGCCGAAGAGTAGTGCATCCGATCGTCGATCCCCGGGTAGCAAGAGCAGTGCCGGAATCAAGTTGGAAGAGGGACGACGCACCGAACCCCGAAGCTTCCGGGGGATGCTGAGCGCGTCGGTAGGTGATTTCATGGAGAAGATGGAGACGAGAAGTATCCCTACCCCTCCTCAGACAATCTTTCAGCTTTTAACTTTTTGCTCCGCCACGGAATGTGAGGGAAGCATGACGCTCCCGAACCAAATCACCATTGCCCGGATCCTCCTGATACCGGTCTTTGTCGTGCTGGCGATCTATTATGGAAAGACCGCCGCCACGGGTCATCCCGACGAGAATTTGAGGTTCGCCACGATTGCGGTCTTTCTTGTTGCCGCCCTTAGTGACGGGATCGATGGGTGGCTTGCCCGCCGCTATCACCTGAAATCTCGGCTTGGTGCCATCTTGGATCCGATTGCCGACAAGGGCCTGATGCTGACGGCGATCATTACCCTGAGTGTCACCAAGTGGCCCTATGAACTTCCTGTCTGGTATCCGGTTCTTGTGATCGCCCGCGACATGATCATTGTGGTCGGGTGCGGTATTCTGCGACTCCTGAACGATCATCTTGAGGTGAGGCCCTCTTTTCTTGGGAAAATTTCCACCTTCCTTCAGATGCTGACAGTCGCCGTCGTCATGTTGCAGTGGAGTCACTGTGATCCGGTGGTCTGGGTCTCCGGAGTCGTCACCTTTTTAAGCGGCATCGGATATGTCGCAACCGGCATCAAGCAACTCCAGGATGGCGGTCACACGGTTCCCGTGACACCCTCGAATCAGTCAGCTCATTGAGCAGGGCCAATACTTTACTTTTTTCATGAGACGCGTCGCCATTATCGGTCGCCCCAATGTGGGTAAATCCTCCCTCTTCAACCGTCTCATGGGACGTAGGGTCGCCATTGTCCATGACCAGCCTGGAGTGACGCGTGATCGGCTGGCAGGGATCTGCAAGAATGGCCCGGCACCCTTCGAGATCATCGATACCGGTGGTATCGGCGATGCGCCGGATCCAGATTTTGCAGAAGCCACCCATGTGGCGGCTCAAGCGGCGATCGCGAGTGCTGACTTGCTTCTCTTCGTGGTGGATGGACGTGCTGGATTGACTCCGCTTGATCGGGAGTTGGCCCGGATGCTGCGATCCGGAGGTCGCCCGCTCATCCTGATCATTAATAAGATCGACCAAGAGATGCATGAGTCGCTGGTTGCGGATTTTTTTCAACTCGGTTTTCCGGAGGTGCTGACCATCAGTGCCGCCCATGGGCGCGGTACCCATGACTTGCTTGAAAAGATCGCAGAAAAACTCGGGGAACTGGGTGGACTTGGAGATGATGAAAATACCGAGGAGGCCAGCGCCCCACGACTCGCGATCGTCGGTCGTCCCAATGTCGGCAAATCCTCCCTCCTGAATCGTCTCCTCGGTGAGGAGCGGAGCATTGTCAGCAATATCGCCGGAACAACCCGCGACGCGCTTGATGTGAAATGCGAACTCGGCGGGTCACCCTACGTTCTGGTCGATACTGCCGGACTCCGCCATCGCTCGCGACCCGACACCTCGGTTGAGATTTTCAGCGCCATGCGATCCGAGGAGGCGATCCGCCGCGCCGATGCCGGCCTGCTCGTAATCGATGGTCAGAGCGGTGTCACTGCTCAGGACAAGCGCATTGCCGGAATGCTGCAGGAGTCGCAAAAAGCCTGCATCATCCTGCTCAATAAATGGGATCTCGTTCGCAAGGATGACGGGGGACGTGCCTCGCAGGGCGATCAGTCCGAGGTGATCCGGAAAGACCTCTTCTTCCTCGATTACGCTCCGGTGGTTTGCATCTCTGCCAAGACAGGCCAGGGATTCAGCAGGATTTTTTCAGCCCTGAAGAGCGTCCGGGAGCAAGCCGAGACTCGGATTCCGACCGGTGAGCTGAATCGTTTCTTCCGCGATATCTTCGAGCAGCATCCTCCTCCGACAAAATCGGGAAAGCGCTTCAAGCTCTTGTACGCCACCCAAGTGGTTCCCGAGGTGCATCGCCCCTTCTACCCGCCCGAGTTCCTGCTCTTTGTCAACGACCCCGACCTGATCATCGACTCCTACCGCGAGTATCTCTTTAACCAGTTCCGTGAACGCTGGCCCTATCCCGGGCTGCCGATCCGTCTTCGCATGAAGGGGCGCGAATCCCGCGAAGTGCAGGATCGTAAAAAGGAGAGTCGCGCAGCGACTGATGCCACCCTAACTGAGCATGAGGAAGGTATGGTGCCGGAAAAAAAGCCAAAGACTCCTCGCCGCCCACCGGTGAAGGCGGTGCCTCGTCCCCGCCGCGCTCCCTCGCACAAGCCGCAGACACGTCTTGGCGGGAAAAAAACCGCAGCTCCCCGCAAGGGACGGGCTCCTAGGCGTTAATTGGTATTAAGAGACATTGACTCAAAGTCTGGCTCCCGATACTTCAATTCTCCATGAAGAGCTTTCCTTTTCCCGCCGAGCCCTCCGAGAAGCAGAATGTCATCGAGGGGGCCATCGGTCGCTGGCTTGTCGTGATCTTGCCGGTTGTGCTGATCGGTCATCTCTTGGGCGCCTTCGCCATCGTGGCTGCGCTCATGTCGGCCAACTTCAATATCCTCAACTGGGTCGAGTAACGCTCTCGAGTGATCGGGGGACAGTGAATAGGGAATAGGTGATCGGGGAATAGGGTAAGATCCAAAACAAGGTTACTCCACGCGCCCCATAGCCTGTCACCAATCCCCGATTACCAAAAAGCTCCCTTGGAGATGAGCTATGGTTCCGGATGGATCTCGTGATCTCCGTGTGAGCCGATCTGGCTGTGATTGATGTAGGCATGGCCCTTGAGATGAGCCAGCGCGGCGCAGAGACATCCCCCGCCGATGATGATGACGCCTGCAATGTAGACCCAGAGTAGCAGAAACATCATGCCTCCCATTGTTCCGTAAATGGCGCTGTAGTTGATCAGCTTGGGGACAATGTTCACGAAGAACGCCTGCCCCACCTGCAGGAGCACCGAGACAGCCAAGGCCGGGATCCAGATTTCGGCGAATTTCGTTTTGTGGCGCGGCGCAAGCATGAAGAGGATGCCGAAGGAGTAGAAAAGCACGAGCGTGCCGCCCACGTAGCGACTGAAATCCACCACTGCCAGCGCGTGCGCGACATTGAATCGCGGGAAATGTTCGCTGAGCAAGGTGTCCAGTGAATGCAGAATGCGGGCCACTCCCTGCAGAATGGCGGGAACCACTGTACCGATCAGAAGGGCACCCGACATGGCTAGGATCATGACGAGGTTCTTAAGAGGCATCTGCCACCAGGGTAGTCGTCTAGTGCCCCAGGCATGATTGATCGAGAGCACCAGGGCGTGGAAGAAGCGGAGAGACGCCCAGGTCAGGATGAGGATCGAGACGATGCTGACACTGCCGCGCTTGTTCTCCAGACTGGTGACCATACCCCAGAGAACCTTCTGCTGCTCTTCGCCAAGCGGCACGAAGCGGTGGATCGTTGTAAGTGCGGTGTCCCCGGGAAAGAAATAGGATCCTATGGTCAGCAGCAGGGCGACAAGCGGAACCAGTGAGAAGAGGGCGTAGTAGGCGAAGGCGGCCGCACTCTCTCCACCGCCGATCCGTCCATAAATCGTCACGGTCTCACGGGTCAGTCGCCAGAGGAATAGAATGGGTCTCTTCAGACGTGACATGGAGCAGACCGAGATAGGTTGAATGCGTTCAGGGACTCAGTCTCTCGATGACCCAGCCATCACCCTCCGGGCGGTACCTGAACCGGTCATGAAGCCTGTTGGGACGGCCCTGCCAGAACTCGAAGTTTTTTGGACTGACTTGATAACCGCTCCAGAACTCTGGAGTCGGAACTTCCTTTCCTTCGAAGCGCTT
>CAIKYN010000131.1 GCA_903831635.1 uncultured Spartobacteria bacterium | reverse complement strand
TTTTGAAACGGGTGGCTGACGGGGCTCGAACCCGCAACAGCCGGTACCACAAACCGGAGCTCTACCATTGAGCTACAGCCACCATCGTTTCCGCTCGAAAAGCGGGGTTGACATCATGTCTTCACGGCACGAGTTGTCAACTCCTAGCATTAGCTATTCCTGAGAACGAAAGTCATGCCTACGACCCAACCCAAGGCGCCCATCAGGCGTAAATTCCTACTTTCCTCTGCACCTTCACAGATGGCTCTTTCGAGTTGCGTGGAGATCGAGCAGGGATATGTGGTCAAGGAGCGCGGCCAGGAACTCCGGGTACGTCGCGAGGGTAGCCGCTATTTCCTTTCGGCCCGAGACCGGACGGGACGCTCTGTGACCGGTCAGGAGATTCGTATCACCAAGGGGCAGTTCGACAAGCTCTGGCCCTTCACTCTCGGACAGAGGATCACCCGGATCCGCCATGTCATGAAGCTCGGCAGGCTGAAGATGAAGATCGATGAGTTTACAGGGGAGCATGCACCGCTGCGCCTGGCGGAGATCTTTTTTGCCGATGCGGCTGGCAGCAAAGCCTTCAAGAAGCCTGATTTTCTTGGGGAAGAAGTGACCAGGAGGGACGAATACCAGACGGCGGAAATGGCCATTCATGGGGCGCCTGAGCCTTCCGGGATGTGCCAGTTGGGAATCCTCCCCTACACCTTCATCGACCGTCGGTTGCATCTCCTGCTGATCACCAGTTCCTCGGGAAACCGCTGGATTTTCCCCAAGGGGCGTCAAGAGCCTGACATGACTCCCCATGAGGTTGCCCAGATGGAGGCCGTGGAGGAAGCAGGAGTGCTCGGAACCATCAGACAGGATCTCCGGACCCGATGCCAGATGGCCGATGGACGGTTTCTTCAGCTCTATGCGATGAAAATCTCGAAACTGCTGAAGAGTTGGCCCGAGGAGAATGTGCGGCGGCGCCGGCTTTTCCCCTTCAGTGACGCTTTGGAGATGATCGGTGATCCCGGCCTGGCTAAAGCGGTGCGTCGGTTGGCGGTGACGATCAATAAGTAGGGAAACGTTCCCGGGGTGAAGTGATCAAGGCTTCAGCGCGCTTGCTTTCGCCTTAGCTCCTCATTAGTCAGATAGATCGCTTTTTTCATTTTTTTATCCCGATAACCCATTACCCAGAACCAATTGCCTTAATTTCCCATGCTGACCGTCATTCGTAAAAATCAACAGGTTCTCATGCTGGTGATCGCCATTCTGACGATCATAGCCTTCATCTGGCTCTACAACCCCACGGACAAATTTCACAAATTTGGCTCCAACGACGTGATCTCAATCTACGGTCGCGTGGTTCAGCGCGCTGAAATCGACCATCAGGTCCGTGGTTACCGCCTCGCTCTTGCCCTTGGCCTGACGGATTTTGTCCGTGATCTCGGCGGGATGGGCGAGAATGAGGAGGCTTCGGTAAGCGATTTTATCCTGAATCTGTTCATTATCCGCAATCAGGCTCCGACCCTCGGCATTCAGCCTTCGGACGATGCGGTTGCCGAAGTGATCAAGGGGCTTCCCTCGCTTCAGACCGCAGGCACCTTTGATCCCGCGAAGTACTCCGCCTTTATCCAGGATCAGCTTGCGCCCAACGGATTTACAGAGAGGCAGATGGAGGAGATCGTCCGCGATTCCCTGCGGGTCAAGGAACTGCGTCGAGTCATCACCTCACCCGTGGCCATCGGTGAGGGCCAAGTCCGTGATGCCGCCCGAGTGTATCAGCCTGTCAATGCACAGGTTCTGCGTTTTGATCGTGATGCCTTTATCAAGAATGTGACGGTTCCGAACGAGGAAGTGGCCGCCTTTTATTCAAAAAACAAGCCGGGCCTCCTCTCCAGTGAGAGTCGCGATGTGACGTTTGTCACCTTTGATCTGCCTGCCGATCAGCAGAAGCTCACGGGTAAAGAGAAGGCCGCCGCACAGCAAAAACTGGCAGATCGGGCCGAAGGTTCCGTGAAGGTCATCCGTGGTGAGATCGCCAAGGGGAGCACTTTTGCCAAAGCTGCACAAGTGGCGTCCCTGCACGCCGAGAAGGTCTCTGGGATGCAGCGTGACGGCTCCGTGAACGGGAAAGAATCAGGTCTCTCTCCCTCCATTGCCGCCGCCGCATTCCGCCTTCAGAAGACTGGCGAGCTTTCTGATATTATCCAGGATGGAAACTCCTTCTATGTCATTTCCATCGATGGCATCACCCCTTCTCACCAGCTTGAATTGGCAGAAGTTTCCGAAAAGATCACCACGCTGATGAAGCAGCAAAAGGCCACCAAGCTACTTGCCGAGGCCGCTTCCAAGTCCCTCGATAAGATCCGTGCCGACATGACGGCAGGCAAATCATTCGCGGATGCAGCAAAGGCTGCCGGGGTGAAGCTGATGCCTCTCGAGGGAGTGACTCCCTCCGATCAGAAGATCTCCCAGGAGCAGCAGGCCTTGGCCTCGGCAACTCTTGGCCTCAAGGATGGCCAACTTGGTTCCCTGCAGCCCGCTCCTTGGGGTGCGTTCGCCATGTATCTTGAGAAGCGCACTCCGCTTACCGACGCCCAGTGGAAGGAGCATCAGGCAGCCCTTTACAAGACGATTCTCTCCAATGAACAGGATCTTCTTTTCATGGATTGGCTTCGTTCCTCCCGTTCCGCTGCTCAGATCAAGATGCTCGGCAGGGAGTCTCACAACGATCAGGGTACCCAAGGCACTCAGGGATCCGGTACGCAGTCAGGATCCTAGGACCTCTTCATGTCAGAAACAGAGCCAGAGAGTGGCGAGTCATCGGCCCTCTCTGACCTCTTTGATGAGGCAAGCGGGGATATCGCCGTGGGAGAACTCGAGGCAGCCGTCGAGAAATACCGCCGATGCATCGAGATTGACCCTTTGTTTTTTGACGGATGGCATGCCTTGGGTATGGCTCTCATGAAAATCGGTCGCTTTCCCGAAGCGATCGAGGCGGGGCTGAGGGCCACTCAACTCAAGCCTAATGACCAGCTGGCTTGGTCAAGTCTTTCCATGTTCTATGTGCGCAATCACCAGATCGCAGAAGCCGAGTCTGCGGGCGTGAAGGCCAGGATCCTTTCCTGGGGTGGCAAGATTGCGAAGGAAGAGGGTACAATGACGAGGACCGACGAATCACCAACTCCATGAAACCTTTCTTCATCACCACCGCTATCGATTATACCAACGGTGCACCCCACATCGGGCACGCCTACGAGAAGGTGCTCGCCGATGTCCTGGCACGTTTTCATCGCCAGAACGGCGAGGAAGTCTTTCTCCTCACCGGCGTGGATCAACACGGACAGAAAGTCCAGCAGAGCGCGGAACGCGAGGGGATCGCCCCACAGGAGTATGTCGACGGGGTGACGGCGAAGTTCCTCGCCCTTTGGGAAAAGCTCGGCATTAGGTTCGACGGGTGGGCGGCCACGACTGCCGACAAGCACAAGGAATGTGTCCGTGCCATCCTCACCCGACTCTGGGAGGACAAGGATCCAGCCACGGGCGGTAGCCGCTGGATCTATAAAGCCGCTCGCTCGGGTCACTACAGCGTCCGACAGGAACAGTTTCTGACCGATAAGGAGCGAGGGCCTGACGGCGAGTTCGGCCCCGAGTGGGGGCAGGTCGAGTTCCGTGAGGAGGAGAATTACTATTTCCGCCTCGCCGAGCACCGTGAGTGGTTGCTTGGGCTCATCGATACCCGGAGTGCCGAGGGAAAGCCTTTTGTGATTCCCGAATTCCGAGTCGTCGAACTCCGCAATGCCGTCGAGAAGCTTGAGGGGGATCTCTGCATTTCCAGGCCTAAGAGCCGCCTCTCCTGGGGTATCGAGTTTCCGTTCGATCCCGAGTTCGTCACCTATGTCTGGTTTGACGCGCTGGTCAACTACCTCAGTTTTGCCCCCGGCTACGATCCGGCGGCGGTACGACCGCCGGAGGAATTTCTGCATCTCTGGCGCACGGTGATCCATGACATCGGCAAGGATATCCTGATTCCCGCCCATGGAGTTTACTGGCCCGTGATGCTCAAGGCGCTGGGCTTCACCGATGCCGAGATGCCCACGCTTCTCGTCCATGGCTGGTGGAATATCTCCGGCGCCAAGATGAGCAAGAGCCTCGGGAATACTGTCGATCCCGACATGCTGGCTGACCGTTATGGATCCGCCGCGCTGCGCTACTACCTCATGAGCGATATCGCGACCGGACGCGATGCCGACTTCAGCGAGGAGCGCCTCGTCCAGAGGCACAATGTCGACCTCGCCAATGGCCTCGGCAACCTCGTTAACCGGAGCCTCAACATGACCCGCAAGTACCGCGAGGGAAGTCCGAATCAGGTCGTGATCCCCGAGGATTTTTCGGCGCACCTTGCCGCAAATGCTGCCGCCCTCTCCGAATATAGCCGCTTTATGCGGGAGGGGCAGGTGCAGGCCGGGTTGGAACGACTCGGCGATGTGGTGAACCGGGCCAATGCTCTGGTCGACGCCTCCGCGCCTTGGAAGCTGGCCAAGGATCCCGATCAGGCCGAGCGACTTGACGGGGTGCTGACCATCCTTATCCTCTCGGCCCGCACGGCTGCCACGATGCTCCTGTCGGTGCTTCCTGAAGCTGCCGAAGAGATCCTGCGTCAGCTTGCTCTGGAGCCCGATTCCCTCGCTGGTGAAATTGCTCCCGGCCTGCCCGAGGGATACCGGTGCGGTGAACCGCAGCCCGTCTTCCCGCGATTGGAACTCCCCGCCCCGCCCGCCGCATGACAAACGGGGAGACCGCCGCGACTCTGCGCAGCGTCCCCTTTTGGAAACGCCAGCGCTACCGGCTCGAATGGTTCGGACTTCGCGCCGCCTCTTGGATTGTTTGTCGTCTCCCTTGGAGATGGATCGGTCCCTTGGCGAACTTCGTTGGCTCACTCTTCTTTACCTTCGATCGCCATCGCCGTGAGGTGACGCTTGCGAATCTTCGCAGTGCCTTCGGCAGGCGTTTTTCTGAACAGGAACTCGAAGCCATCGGTCGGAAATCGTATGGAGTCTTTGCGAGAACAGCCCTCGAGCTTCTCTGGTCCTCGAATCTTTCCAAGGAAGTGCTCGACGAGATCATCACCACGGAGGGGCTCGATCCCATGCCGGCCCATGGAGCCGAGGCAAAGCCCGCCCTCTACTTTTGCCTTCATGCCGGGAACTTCGAGTGGCTGAGTCAGATTACCTGCCGGCATTTTGGGAATTTCCCGGTCATCGCCCAGAAACTCAAGAATCCCCTTCTTGGGCCGCTCTTTGACTCGTGGAGATCCGCTCTCGGTCAGGAAATCATGCCGCAGAGAGGGGCCATGCTCCGCACCATCCGCCACCTCAAGGAGGGGGGTAAGATGGGGATGCTGATCGATCTCAACCTCAAGCCCAGCGAGGGCCCCGTTGTGATCCGCTGTTTTGGTCGGTTGTTAACCCCTGTCACCCGACTTCCTGCCGAGTTGGCGCTCCGCACCGGGGCCGCACTTGTTCCTGTGGAGTGCCTCCCGCGTCGCGACGGAGGGTACATCGTTCGTTACCTTCCCGAGCTTCCCGTCACATCGAAAAGCACTCCAGAACAAATTGCCCAAGCCTGCTGGGATGCCTTGGAGCCGGGTCTGCACACCCACCCCGAGCTTTGGCTCTGGAGCTACAAACACTGGCGCTACAAGCCGAAGGGGAATGATGGAGAGGCATACCCCTTCTATGCCGGGGAGTATGACCCCTTCGAGCAACTTATCGAGAAAAGGGGATGACAAGGGTCAAGGCCGGGAGTATGGAGTTCAGTATGAAAACCCTAATGCTCCTTACCATGATCGTGGCACCTCTTCTTCTGTCCGGATGCAATACCATGAAGGGACTTGGTGAGGATATCAGCGGTTCGGCAACTTGGACCCAGGATAAGATTTCCGGAGCAGGGGACTCCTCGGTGAAGAAGTCGGATTCGGACTATGTCCAAAATCCACCACAATTCCCGAAGTCGAATTAAGGGTTAAAGCGTTAAAAAGTTGAAGGGTTGAAATGTGGGAGCAAACTGCGGATAAAAGCCCCGTTTTAACCTTTTAACTGTTACATCCACTTGTGCTTGGGGTAGCGGCGTGAAAGCTCCGGCTTGATCTTCGGATAGGTCTCTTTCCAGAAGGAGTTGAGATCCTTCGTGATCTGGATTGGTCGACGGTTCGGGGCCAGGATTTCGATCGTCACTTCGGCTTTACCTCCCGCCAGTTTGGGCGCGTTCGTTACGCCGTAGAGATCCTGAATCAGGGCGCTCATGGTGACTTGGCCGGTCGGTTTGTAGAGCAGGCGAGCCCTACGTCCTCCGGGGAGTTCATGGCGATCGGGAGCAAGGCGTTCCAGAGCGGCGCGCTGTGCCGGAGTGAGGAGTGACTGGAGCGCAGGAAGTGCCGGCTTATCCTTCACCTCCCGGTAGCCCACAGCCCCCCGGCACCACTCCTCCAGAGCGAGTTGACGCTCGGTTGCGTCGAAGGAGGGAAGTTCAAGCTCTGGGTGGTGGTGAGCAAGCCATTGGACACGCTGCATCCACTCCTCGGTCTCTTCCTTCCAGGTCGGGAGGGGAAGATCCCCCTCGGCCAATGCGGCAGCCAAAACTCTGGAGGCTTCTTCGCAGGGCTGCGCATCACGATGGACCGACTCCAGCACGAGATCGCGGAAGACCTTCTCCGTGCGTTTCACGACGCGGTTCGTGCCGGTGTCAAAGAAGTAGTCGTTTCTGTCAGTGAACTCCTCCGGAAAGAGATCCCGCAGCATCTGCTCGTCGATCGAGGTGACCATGGAGAGTTGGACGCGGACATCGCCGCTACCCTGTCCGATTTCGCTGATCTCCGCGGCAACAACGAGGCGGCTCTCTGCAGCCGCGCTCTCCTTCGCGAGGAGTCCTCGTCTGCCATGAACGATATCACAAAGATTCGTGCCTGCGCCCCGGCGACGAGCCACCTGATCGGCGAAGCCAGCCAGAATACAGCGGGCCAAGGCTTCGTCAGGAGCGGCTGGTGCATCGATATCGAGACCCTGGCCTTCGGCAAGTCTCAGGAACTGGTCGTAGACACGTCCTGTCTGCCGGGCAGCATCCCCATGGACGGCGAGTTGGCGGCAGCGGTCGGCTCGGAAATCATTCTTCTCGGCCCAGCGAAATGCGCGGGCCATCACCAGGAAATCGGACCCCCCTCCGCCGAAGAGATCCTGTCGCTCCTCCTCCGTCTTGCGGTCGGTACGAAGCAGAAGCGGTCGTGACTGGGTGAGAGCCGCCATCAGTGCCACGGCGCGCACACAGCCAAACTCCTGCGCAGCAAGGAGCATGCGGGCATATCGAGGGTGTGTGGGGAAGGCGAGCATCCTGCGTCCCATGGGTGTGATCCCTCCCTCATGATCGAGTGCCCCCAGGTCCCTCAAGAGTGTTTCTGCCCTGGTGAGTGCTTGTATTTGGGGAGCATCAAGCCAGCGGATGGCTTCCATGGAGCGGAAGCCGGCAGCCTTCAGGGTGAGGAGTACCTCGCTCAGGTCGACGCGATGAATCTCCGGGGCCTCTCTCGGGATGCGACGAGCATGATCCCGCTCCGTCCAGAGTCGGAGGCAGACTCCGGGAGCGGTGCGACCCGCCCGCCCGGCACGCTGATCTGCAGAGGCGCGACTGATTTTCTCGATCAGCAGAGTGTTGATGCCACGACGAGGATCAAAGCTCGCAATACGGGCCAGACCGCTGTCGATCACGCCGGTGACACCATCAATGGTCAGGGAGGTTTCCGCCACATTGGTTGCCACGATCACCTTACGACCCCCGCCGGAGGAGACAGCGGCATCCTGATCAGCAGGCGTGAGCTCTCCGTGGAGCGGGAGGGCCGCGATGTTTGAGGGGAGGCGCACCCTCAGCGTTGAGATGGTTCGTGAGATCTCATAGGTGCCGGGCATAAAGACCAGCAGGTTGCCCGTCGTTTTCCTCAGCATGGATTCGGCGGCTTCGGCCGCCAAGTCCCACGGCTTCTCCTCTCCCGGATCCCGCGTGAGGTATTCAATGTCGACGGGATGGGTTCGCCCTCCGGAGCGGAGAACGGCACAGGGTTGGAGATATTCTGCGAGCGACGAGGTATCGAGAGTCGCCGACATGACGATGATCTTCAGATCTGGTCGCCGTGTTGCTTGAAGTTCCAGAGCTTGAGCCAGCGAGATGTCGCTGTAGAGATGCCTCTCATGAAACTCATCGAAGAGTAGCGCACTCACACCTCTCAAATCGGGATCCCCAAGCATCTGGCGAACGAGAATTCCCTCGGTGACAAAGAGGAGTCGCGTTGAGGAGCTTGAGGCATCATCAAGCCTGATGCGGTAGCCCACCTCATCGCCGACGCGGCCTTTGCGTTCATGAGCGACACGGGCTGCCAGCATGCGGGCGGCAAGTCGTCTTGGCTGAAGGATAACGGCGCGACCTGAACCCAGAATTCCCGCATCGAGAAGCATCTGGGGTATCTGCGTCGATTTTCCTGAACCCGTGGGAGCCTCCACGATCAGGCGGTTACCCTGGGTCAGTTCGGAGATGATTGCATCACGGAGTTCCTCAATCGGCAGATCGGTTCGGCGTGGAGCATGACTCTTCTCGGAGAGTGGGGAGTTGATCGGTTCTGGCAACATGCGAGTATCTGGTGTATCCAGAAATGATGCTGACTGGCAGACATTTTGGCGTAATAGCGCTGATGGCGCTAATGGCCATGGGTTGTCATGCAGTCCAGTCCGCGAACGCCGCAAACTCCCCCATGACGGAGCCGCAGAAGCAAGCTGCTGTTTTTTTGGACGAATTGAGCGTGCCCTCTCCGGGAGAGGTCTTTTCTGCGTTAAACAAGGCCTGCAGACCCAATTGGGCGACGCTCGTCACACCCGCCACGGCCCCTGTCACGACAGAGCGGCCTCAACTTGCCTTGGCTGTGGGGGTGCTGACGGCAAATGGCTATGTTGCGGTGGAGGCTCAGGATGGTCAGCAGGTGAAGAATGTCGGACGTGAGATGATGACGCTGGCGAAGTCTCTGGGTGTGAGTCAGAGCCTGTTGGGGAGAGGAAATAGTCTGATGGAATTCGCCGAGAGCAATGACTGGGAGGCTCTGGCAGATGAGTTGGAAGCCACCGAAAATGAGGTGAAGAACTCCATGGTGGATCAGAAAGACCGTGATCTGGTTACCCTCACTTCAGCCGCTGCTTGGTTGAGAGGACTTGAAGTTGCCACGGGTGTCGTGCTGGCGAGTGACTCACTTCAAGGGGCCGCCGAACTCCATCAACCCGAGTTGGCCAGAAGGCTCGCCTCTCAGTTGGATACTCTTCCGGATCGAATGAAGAGAGGAGCCTTGGTCCCTTCTGTGAAGAGGACTCTGGAGACGAGTGCCACCCTGCTTGAAGATCCCGAAACAAAAAGCGATGTGCTCCGTAAAAACTTCACCAAAATCCATGAAGATTGCTCAACTGTGGTGAAGGCGATCCTGACTTCTTCGACGGCTCTTCCTAGAACTGCTCCGAGTGCGACACCCTCGAAATCATGAAACTCATCCCACTCATGATGAAGCACCGCTTCCTTTTGCTGCTCCCAACAATTCTCCTGCTTCATGGGTTTTCTGGCATCATGATGGCCCAGGAGACGGTTGCTTCCGCTCAGAAGGTGATGGAACCGATCCCAACCGAAGCCCGTAGACTGGCACTGGAAACGGCCGGTGCCTTTGAGAACGATGGATTCAGAATTCGAGACGGAGAGTGGAGCGGTACGCTCTCCAAGGGTGCACCCCTCTTCCTTCAGGTGACACTCTTTGCTGGAGAGCATTACTGGTTTGTCGCTGCTTCTCCGGTGAGCGGTGCTCCCCTACACCTCATGGTCTACGATGCCTCCGGCAAGCCCGTAAAAACTGAATTATGGCAACATGCGATCAAGGGTGAGGGGACGCGGAGTGCTGCGGGAGTTGCGCCGACTCAAAGCGGGAAGTATTTTATCGGATTGGATGGGATGAATCCGACCAGCGGTTCCTCTGAACGGCCTATCGATTTTTCCCTAGTCTACTGTTATAAATAAACCAACCCCATGTCCTCCTCCGCACCTGCCACCAAGGAAACCATCACGGGAGTTCCCGTGAAGCACTTCTCAATCTTCCTTCACAACAAAGTGGGAGCCCTTCTCGAGGTGGTGAAGTTCTTCGAGCAGAAAGGGGTCGTTGTTCTCGCGTTCAGTATCGTTGATTCCGCTGAGTCCGCGATTGCCCGGATGATCGTGAGCGATCCCGTGTTGGTAGGGAAGTTGTTGCATGAGCGTGATATTGCCTATGTCGAGACTACGGTGCTTGTTGTGGAGTTGGCTGAAGGTGCCGCTGATCTCGGTCGTGTCCTGAATTGTCTTCTGATGGCCGAGGTGAATCTCCTCTTCAGTTATCCTCTACTGGTGCGTCCCCGTGGCAAAGCCCTGCTGGTTCTCCATGTCGATGACAACGAATGCGCTTCCACGGTGCTTCAAGGTGAGGGGTATCAGATCCTCACCCAGGGAGATCTTTCGCGGTAGATCAATTGGATCGTAGGAATTTCGGCAATTTTTTGTCAAATGCGGCAAGTCTCGACTTGAGGTCGGCAAACCTATTACGTTGAATTATTGATACTTGGAGGGGTGGTAGAGTGGTCTATTGCGTCAGTCTTGAAAACTGAAGTGCTGAAAGGCACCGTGGGTTCGAATCCCACCCCCTCCGCCAATTTTTCTCGGCGGGAGATGGAAATTATGTGGAAGCGTTTTACCCAGTTCATCACGGAATCCACATTCCGGGTTCTTGCGGTGTTTTTCCCCCCGACGCCGGGTGAACTTCCCAAGGAGCCCAAGCTGATTTTGGTCTTCAGTACGACCGGAATCGGTGATGCTCTCTTCGACACGGCAGCGGTCAGGAGCCTTAAGGAATCCTTTCCCCATGCGAAGATCGTTGTCTGTGCACATCGCAAACGGAGCACAGTGTTTCAGCACGATCCCGATGTCGAAGAGGTGGTGCCCTACGGCAAATCCCCTCTCTATGCGTTCCGGTTGATCAGGCGATTTCGTCGTCAACGCCCCGATCTAGTAGTGCTCTTAAATATCAATCCCGAAGTGGTACCCATCGCCTATTCCATTAATCGCCATGCTGTGTTCGGCGGATCGTGGCGTTGCGGTCGTTACGGCTTTCTGCTCTCCCATCAGGTTCCGCTTCCCGAGGAAGGTCACATCCTCAGGCTGGGAGCCGTGATTGCTTCTGCAGCTGGTGCATCCGCTGATGCCAATAGAATGGTCTATCAGTCGAATGAATCTGAGATTGCAAGTGTCCGGGAGCGCTTTTCCGAATGGATCAATCGGCCCTTTGTGATTTTCCAGGCAGGGGGTGGAAGGAGTCGTGCCTGGCGTGATTGGCCGGTCGACTCTTACATCAGAAATATACGATGGCTACAGGAGCGGTACCCGGTTCGAGTCATCCTGACAGGCGGATGGGATAACGAGGACGTGGCGGGTAAGATCGAGAGTAATTGTCCTGGTGTCGTGAATCTCTGCAGCAGAACCACACTGGAGGAGACAGCGGCCCTGCTCACTCAGGCCACGATGCTCGTCAGCACAGATACAGGTGTTCTCTTCATGGCTTATGCGACCGGATGTCCCGCTCTGGCCATTCTGCATCACGCGAGTCCCGGTGCATTGATCGGGCCAAAGGATTCCACGGCAGGCCATGAAGTGGTTGAGTTGAGCAAGCCCGATGTGCCCGTGGGGCAGCTCTACGGTGAGATGGAGAAGATCGAGGATGAGGATGTCAGGGCGGCAATTCAGAGGATTTTGGAACGTCGGGGAGTGCAGGTTTCCGAGGCCGGCTGATCGCCACTTGAGTGCGCGATCTTGCCATGGTTTGGAAATCGGGTATTTTCTGAAAGTTCAGTTTGCGACGCCGCTTTAGCTCAGTTGGTAGAGCATCTCATTCGTAATGAGAGGGTCGCCGGTTCGAATCCGGCAAGCGGCTCCAGCTTTTAACTCACCCGCCCGCAGTTCCCTGTGCTAGGTTGGAGGAGCGATGAAAAAAACGTTCCGCCTGCATGTTCCGGAGAAGGAAGACCGAAGGGTTTTGGACGCGATCAAGCTTGAGATCACCAAGTACGTGAAGCGCGAGAGGAGGAAGATTCTGCCTCCGGAGTTCGATGTCTGGGATTTCAGCTGCAAGGTCGGAACCGAGAGTAGTAAGGCAACAGTCATCCAACTTTCTGAGCTGCCGCAAGAAATCGAGGCTGTCGCGCTGGCTGGTGGAGCCGAAGTCTATGTGGAGATCTTGGCATCTGCTGGAAACAGGGTGAAGAAACCGTACCCTGCAACCTATCATCGACGGGAACTATGAAGATCCTCACCGCAGTCTTCAAAGGAAGCTCCCCTGATCTGGCCTCGTGCCCGGTATCGGGCCTTCCGGAGTTTGCGCTCATCGGCCGTTCCAATGTCGGGAAATCGTCACTCATCAACATGCTGACGCGCTCGGAGGGGTTGGCGAAGGTGTCCCAGATCCCGGGCAAAACCCAGCTGATCAATTTTTTCACCATCAACAACTCTTGGAACCTGATCGATCTTCCCGGCTACGGCTACGCGAAGGTGGGGAAGAAAGAACGGGGCAAATTCAGTGCCTTCGTTGCAGATTACCTTAAGAATCGATCCAATCTTCGCGGCACCTTCGTCCTAATAGATTCTCGTCTCAGTCCTCAGAGCCTGGATCTGGAATTTCTCCACTGGATGGTTGGATGCGGACTTCCCTTCATCCTCGTCTTCACGAAGACCGATGCGCTTTCCAAAGGGGCGGCCCAGAAAAACATCGAGGCCTTCCTGACCGGCATGCGAGAGATCACTGAAGAGGAGCCGACCTATGTGCGGAGCTCTTTCAAGGATCAGCAAGGGCGCAAGGAAATCCTCGGTCTGATCGGTCAAGCACTCTTGGATAATCCTGCATGACGCTCGAAGATCTTGGCTGGAATCAGGCTTTCGCGGAGGAGTTTTCTACATTTGCCAGCAAGGGCTGGGAGCCCGCCCGCCTCATCCGCGATAACAAGATCACTTATGGTGCCTTGCTGGGAGATGGGCGTGAGCTGGAAGTGGTGATGAGCGGCAAGGTCTATCATGACGCCGAATCCGATGCGGAGCTTCCCGCCGTCGGTGACTGGGTGGCGCTGGAGGTCGGGGACGAGAACAACGAGCATGTCATTCGCGCCCGCCTCTCCAGACAAACATGCTTCTCCAGAAAAATGCCCGGGAGGCGCATGGAGGAACAGGTGATTGCCTCCAATATCCAGATTGTGGTGGTTGTTACCGATGCGGGCCCTGATTTCAACCTCCGTCGCATGGAACGCTATTTCGCGATTATTGGCCGCAGTCGCGCCAAAGCAGTGGTTCTCCTCAACAAGGCCGACCTTTTTTCCGACGAGGAAAACCACGCCGCAGCAGAAGCCGTCCGCACCCAGAATCCGGAGGCAGAAGTCCATGTAACGAGCCTCAAGAAAAAGAGCAGTTTCAAGGTGCTGAAGGCTTATCTGAAGCCGGGCGTCTCGATCACTTTCATCGGATCCAGCGGCACGGGAAAATCCTCGGTGATCAATTACCTCCTTGGAGGTGACTACCAGTGGACCGATGAGGTGAACGAAATCACCGGAAAGGGGCGGCACACCACCACAGCCCGTGAACTCATGGTCCTGCGAGGTGGAGGCATTATCATCGACAATCCGGGTATTAAAGAGGTGCACATGTGGACGGACGAAACGACGCTCCGCGAGCAATTTTTGGATATTGTGGAACTCGCTCGGAACTGCCGGTTCGATAACTGCCGGCACGGCCCCCACGCAGGTTGTGCGATTCGTGCGGCGATGGATGAAGGGAAAATCGACCTTTCACGGCTCGAGGGATTTCTAAAATTGGAGGGGGAGATCGCAAAGCTCAGGCTCAATCGGCAGAAACGCCAGCTGACACTGGAGCGAAAGGAGCGTCAGGGCCCCAAGAAAAAGGCGCGCCGTTACGACGCCATGAGGAACCGCCACTTGGAGGAGTAGAAGTTTTCAGTAAGTTGGAAAGAGTCATTTCTTAATCTCTCTTCGTGGTTTTTTGATTCAGAGTGGAAAGGATCCTCTCAGCCAGCTCTTTGCTGATGCCGGAAATCTCGGCCAGGTTTTCCGGCTTAGTTTTCTTGATCCGGGAGATGCTGCCGAAGCGGGTGAGGAGAGCCTTTTTCTTGACTTCACTGACACCCGGAATTTCATCCAGGGCGCTTTCGGAGATGCGGCGTCGCAGGAGAAGCTCATTGTAGCCATTGGCTACCCTATGGGCCTCGTCACGGATGCGTTGCAGCAGTTTCAGGGCTCCCGCGTCCTTATTGAGGCGGAGCGGATTTGACTCTCCTGGTCGATAGATCTCTTCGAATTCCTTGGCGAGTCCGATCACCGGCTGATCGTGGAGTCCGAGGGACTGTAGTTCCCGGCAGGCCATGCCGAGCTGTCCCTTGCCTCCATCGACGATGATGAGGTCCGGTAGTAAGGTTCCTTCCTTGCTGGCACGCGCCACTCGATCCAGTGCCTCGGCCGGGATTTCCTGCGAGTCGGCGAGTTCCGGAGATGCCTTCACCGCGTCTTGGAGGAGGCGCTTGTAGCGACGTCGGATCACCTCGGCCATACTGGCAAAGTCATTCTGCCCCTTGGTGGAGGTGATTCGGTAGCGGCGGTAGCTCTCGCGCTCCGGTACACCATCGCGAAAGCGAACCATCGAGGCGACGATGTGGTTGTCGGAGATATTGGAAATATCGAAGCATTCCATGGTGCGCGGAGGGCGCTCGAGTTCGAGCGCCTCACTGAGTTCCATAACATCCTCCTGGGGGTTAATGCTGTTTGGGAGTGATTTGCGGGTGAAACGGCGCATCGGCTTGCTGGTCTCGCGGAGATCCTTTAGGAGGTTGCGAAGTGATGCGGCCTTCTCGAAGTCGAGCTTCTCGGCCGCCTTTTCCATTTCTGCCTCGATGCTGGCGGTCATCTCCCGGGATTTTCCTTCCAGAACCTCACAGGCCTGCTCAACGCGAATCTTGTACTCTTCCCGGGAGATCTTCGAGACGCAGGGTGCCGAGCAATTCTTAATCACATGATCGAGGCAATGCTTGAAATCACGCTCCGTGGGCTCCAGTGGTCGGCAGGAGCGCAGGCCGAACTGTTTCTTCATGGCCTGAAGAGAGGTGCGGAGCGCCCCCGCATTGGCAAATGGGCCGAAGTAGCGGGCTCCGTCCTCTTTGCGGAACCGTACCAATTCAAATCGAGGAATCGCATCGGCCATCTGGACGCGGACCATGATGAAGCGTTTGTCGTCGCGGAAGCTGATGTTGTATTTCGGTCGCCATTCCTTGATGAGCTTTCCTTCGTAAAGAACCGCCTCGGCATCACTTTTGACAATGTGCCATTCGTAGTCGTTGGCGCTGTCGATCAGGGCGCGGGTTTTCAGGTCGACCCGGTTCCTGCTGGAGGGGGTGAAGTAGTTGGAGAGACGGCGACGCAGATCACGTGCCTTCCCTACATAGATGATTTTTGCGAAGCGATCGCGGATCACATAAACGCCCGGCCTATGGGGCACCTCACGCAGCTTTCGATGCAGTTGGCTGGCCCTAGAGACAGTAATGGGGGATGGGAGGTTGGACGCGGTTCCGGACATGCGTGGAAGCTAGTCTAACCCGTGGCAAGGGCGCTCGCCAACCTTGACCTCGCAAAAGGGTTGCGGTTTTCTGAATGCTTCACCGTCCGACATGATTTCCATCACCATACCGATCTATAACGAGCACGGCGCGATCGAGGCGCTGTTTACTAAAATCAAGGAGGTGATGGATCGCATGGGACAGCCCTACGAGGTGATTTTCGTCAATGACGGCAGTACGGATGGCAGCGCCGCCATGCTGGATGGACTGGCGGCGAAGCATTCTGAAGCCAAAGTGGTTCACTTCCGGCGAAATTTCGGCCAGACGGCGGCGATGATGGCTGGCTTTGACCATGCCTCGGGGGAGGTAATCATCCCGATGGATGGAGATTATCAGAACGACCCTGAGGATATCCCCAAGATGCTGACCAAACTGGAGGAGGGCTATGATGTCTGTTCCGGATGGAGGCGCGACCGTCAGGATAATGCGCTCCAGCGGAACTTGCCCAGCATGCTGGCCAACAAGCTCATCTCTGCGCTCTCCGGAGTGAAGCTCCATGACTTCGGATGCTCGCTGAAGGCCTATCGGGCTGAGGTAGTCAAGGATGTGAGGCTCTATGGGGAGATGCACCGCTTCCTCCCGATCTATGCGAAGTGGCATGGAGCCAGGATTACT
>CAIKYN010000130.1 GCA_903831635.1 uncultured Spartobacteria bacterium | reverse complement strand
GAAGCGACACCTTGAGTTCACGGCTCTCAATGGAGTCCATGTGAAACTGAATCCACTGGAACTCGGACGCAATACCATGCTGCGAGACACGATCCTCAGTCACTCCAAGCCGGGCGACTATGTCGTCTGCTATCCCTACTTCCCGATGGTCAACTTCATGACCGACAGACCCTCCTACGAGTACAACCTCTACGCCGACAACGCACTTCCCCCCGATCAGTTCTTCGTGCAGGCCAAGGCAAATATCGAGCGTCACCATCCGGCCGTGATCGTCATCGGCACCGGCAAGGTGAATGACACAGAATCATCCCGCTTTCCTAACTGGGCCTCACAGACCTATGCCTACATCAAGGAGCATTGCACCCTCGTTGCCTCGGATACTGAGTTAGAAATTTATACCCTCAATCCGGGATCACTTCCACGGCCTAGCGTACCGCGCTAGCCAGGAGACGCTCGTACAAATCGAGCGAATGCTTCAGATCAAACCGACTCGCCAATGCCAGCGAGGCAATCCGTGCATTTCTCAACACGGCAGGATTCAGCAGAAAGGGTTTTAGAGCTCCGGAAAATCCTTCCGACCCTTGGTCAAGATCGAAGAGTCGTGCATTCACAAAATCTCCCGTCTCATGAGCCACATCGGCAAGGCCTCCAATCCGGCTACCAACAATGGCCAGTCCGTGAGCCATTGCCTCCACGGCTACCATCGGCAATCCCTCGGAGAGGGATGGAATGAGCAGCATATCAGATTTTCCCATGGCCACGCTGACCTCCTCAGCTGACGCCCATCCCTGAAAATCAATCCGATCTTCCAGCCCCAGTCGCGCCGCCTCTGACTTGACATCGGAGAGGAGCGGCCCATCCCCGATCATCGTGCAGTGCCATGAAAGATCCTTCAGAAGTCCCAAGGCTTGAACTGCAAGGAGGGGATTCTTCTGAACGCTCATCCGCCCCACCATCAGCAGTCGCGTTGGTTCATGGGGATCCAAGGCAGGGGGAGCTGGCAATTCCATCCCATTGAGAATAATCTTTGGTAAAATTCCGTAGGCCTTTTCTGCAAGCCCTGCCACAAAGCTGCTCACCGCAGTCGTGCCTGCCGCACCTTTCCAGATCGGTACCGTGAGGGGTTGGATCCATCGAAAAAGATCACCTGTTTGCTCAGGCACCCCCCCCGGCACATCACCAAGGTGCGCGGTCAGGACATAACTAACACCAGTGAGCTTGCTGGCAACCCACGCAACGGCCCCAGTAGGCACAGCGAAGTGGGCATGAATCACATCAGGCTTCCATCGCCGTACTTCGGCAATGGCCGCGGGCATTGCAGCGAGAACCCAGAGTGCCATCTCGGGCACACTGCAAGTATCCTCACGCTTGCGAAAGGCTCGGAGTCGATGAATCTCCATTCCCTGCTCGATGGATTCCACGGGCAGATGAGGCATTCCCGCCGTCAACACCCGAACCTGATGTCCACGAGTGACGAGACCCGCACCCACTTTTGCAGCCAGCCTCCCACCACCTCCGCCAATCGGGGGGTGTTCGTAATTAAGGATCAGGATTCTCATCGGGAAGTGGCTTTCCTCCACTCCGCCAAGACATGCTGGCACCAGAGGAAGAGCCTCTCGTCACCCCGACCTGTCTGGTGGGAGCGCACGGCTTTCTCGACAAAAATACCGGTGCTACCCTTGCCAACTGGAATCTCCGGCGCAAGCGCCGCCTCACGGAACCACGGACCGAGGGGCGTGCCGAAACCCTTCTTTTTCCGATAGAGAATCGAGGCCGGAAGTAGGGGTTCGAGTGCCTTCTTTAGGATCCACTTGGTAGTCCCGCTGCGTAGCTTCACCGAGTGAGGGAGCTTGCGGGCAAAATCAACAACCTCAAGATCCAGAAATGGAGAACGCGCCTCAAGCCCATGGAGCATGCTGGCACGGTCCACCTTGGCCAGGATGTCATCCTGCAAATAGAGGCGCGTGAAGAATTGAGAGGCTCGATCGACCGCATTGGCTCCAGGGCCAGCTACCTCCCAGGCTTCGATGGCTTCGCTGAAGAGTTCCTCGGGCGATGTGTGATCGCCAAAATACTCGTCGATTTGCTTTGGCTCCAGCGGCCCCATCCAGACCGGCAGACGAAATCGCTCCTCATAGGAGAGACCTCGGAGCATCCGCTTGATCTTGAAATCGAGACTGATATTGGCATGCGAGACTGGGAGGCGCGCGGCCAACATGCAGATCGCAGGATGGATGGCCCGGGGGACCAATCGAATGTAGAGATCAGCCACATGGAGCGCCTTGAAGGGATCATAGCCGGCAAAGAGCTCATCGCCTCCATCCCCGCCGAGTGCCACGGTGACATGTCTGCGGGTAAAACCACAGAGCAGCCAGGTCGGGAGCAGGGATCCATCACCCATCGGCTCATCGAGGCGAGCCAAAAGGCCCGGGATCAGCTCCCTCGCACGCGAGAGGTCGAGCACCTCGGATTCATGGATCGATCCGATGAAGGCCGCAGCCTCCCGGGCAAAGGGAAGCTCATCGAAGCTTGGATCGGTGAACCCGACGCTGAAGGTACGGAGCCTCCCCTTTGGTAGGTGCCGGGCTGCAAGAGCGGCGATCGCCGAAGAGTCAATACCTCCGCTCAGGAATACCCCGAGAGGCACATCGGCCATAAGACGGCGCTTCACGGCCCCATCCAGCTTCTCAAGCAATTCCTCGGCCCAACTATTACATTGTGCCTCCGTAGGATCTGCAGAGGAGGGCTCCAGGCGGAACTCCCACCACTTCCGCAACACCCATTGGCCGCTTGTGAGATCTAATGTGCCACACCAGCCTCCGGGGAGCTTTCTGATCCCCTCGATCACCGAGTGAGGTGCAGGGATATATCCGTAGGCAAAGTATTTCTTGAGAGCGATTAGCGACTCGTTTCTCGGGGATACCGGATGCCGCAGCAGGGCTGTCAACTCGGAGGCAAAGCCAAAGACTCCGTCACGCTGAAACCAGTAGAGCGGTTTTTTGCCAAACCGGTCACGGGCGATGAAGAGTTTCCGATGAACCTTGTCGAAAATGGCAAAGGCGAACATTCCATTGAGCCGATCCAACATCCCCTCACCCCACTCGCGATACCCCTCCAGCAAAACCTCCGTGTCGGAGTGATCGCTCTGGAAGAGATATCCCTTAGACTGAAGCTGCGTACGGAGTTCGGCGTGGTTGTAGATCTCACCATTGAAGACGATCACAAGATCGCCATCCGTCGTGGCCATCGGTTGTGCCCCCCCCGAAAGATCGACAATCGAGAGCCGCCGATGGCCGAGATGGACTCCCCTCTCCTCATT
>CAIKYN010000129.1 GCA_903831635.1 uncultured Spartobacteria bacterium | reverse complement strand
GACCGGAGATACTTCTCACCTGTGGGATCTTCCTTTGCAAAATGAGTGCCCCAGACAATCCCCGGTTCTTTCGACTTCACCGTCATCTCCCTGATGTACGGATCCTTCTCCACGAAGTAGGGATCGGCATGGAATGCATCCTCACCCCAGATCTGTGTCGCCAGATAGCGGGAGACTGCGGCCATCAGCTTATGATTGCTCGTGCTAAGCCGAGCGTAGAAAACACCTCCGGTATAAATCGTTCGGTAGCGTTCCTTCGTCGCCCCATCGAGATACCGTTCATAACGGAGGTAGCAGTCGAGGCCGGGCCAGGCCACGAAGCCGGTGTTGCCCCCGTGCATCCAGCGGTTGATATGGTTCCCTGGCACTAGGGGATCGAGCCCCCGGTTCACCTCGGCCAGCCCCTCAGAAGTCCGTCCCAATTCGAAAAGACACTCGGCCTTCACAAAATGGTCGTCTCCACCCGAGGCAAAAGCCTCAAGAACGGCACATCGCCGTTCTTCAAAAGTCCCTAGGATTTTTGAAAGTGCGGAGGTGTTGGTCGTTGATCCGGCGGACGGAACCGTTGTGACTTCCTCCGAATTCCCCTCTCCCGCCGGGGCCTGCTCCGTTTCGGTCGTGGCATGAAGCACCGCAACCGCAGCGAGGGACCCCAGCAGAACGCAAATCCTCATTTCTGGGCTTTTGGTCCCGCCTCCACGGTCACCACTCCACCGATGCCTGCTTCCTTGGCATCATCCGATTTCTGAAACAGCAAGACGAGTTGATGATCCTTGTTGCCGGGTGGAAGCGGAATCTCGACCGGCATCGTATTGGGTATCGACTTGTCGTATACCTTGATCCCATCGAGCCAGATTTCCCCCCTGCCTCGGAGTTCATGGAAACGGATTATTCCTCCCTCCTTGGCCTGCTGCTCGAATGGCTTGAAGCGATCACTTCGGAATTCGATCCAGCCGGCCTTAGGGGTATTCTCCAGTTTCGGAAGCTTGATCTGCACCCAAGTGTTCATGTCGTTGTCGGCGATTACGGCCGCGGGATCCGGCTTGTCCGGCGCAAGCGAGGACATCCTCCATTTGCCCAGGATCTGAACGGGTGGCGCCGGGGCAACCATGGGCATGACGACCGACTTGGAAACATCCAACTTTACGGACGCCTCCTTGAGGCCTGGAGCCGTGGCACGCAGCACGAGTTCGCCCGATCCTCCCGGAAGCGAGCAAACGATAGCCTGACCGAGACCATGGAAGAGCGTGTGGTCAGGACCTTTTTCTGGCTCGTGGCAGTTGGGATCGCCGTTACCCATGCCCAGGAGTTTTCCGGGCCCCTCCACCTTGAATGTCACCATGGGTGCTGAGCCGGGAACAATACGCCCCTTGTCATCGACCGCAGAGATTGTCACAGGAATCGCATCCCGTCCGTCACCCGCGAGTGAATCCCTGTCGGGGATGATCGTTAGGGCAACCGCATCCCCGGTCGTTTCCACCTTGGTCTTTGCGATCTCCTTGCCATCGGTCCTGGCGACGGCTTCCAGCATGCCGGGTTCATAGGGGACTTCCCAGGTTGCCATGGCGTAGGGATCGACCTCCTTCATTCCAAGCGATTTGCCATTAAGGAAGAGTTCTGCCTGCTTGGCATTGGTGATCACCATCACCCGAACAGGCTTGCCCTCCTTGCCCTTCCAGTTCCAGTGCGGAACAATCGCCAGCACGGGGCGATCCTTGATCCACATCGCCTGATGCATGTAGAAGGCGGTCTTGGGAAAGCCACAGAGATCCATACAGCCGAAGAATGATCCGGCGCTAGGCCAGGTGAAGGGCGTCGGTTCCCCGCGATAGTCGAACCCAGTCCAAACAAACCCGCCGGCCATGAAAGGCCGTGAGTCGATCGCCTTCCATGCATCATGATGGGTCGCACCCCATCCGGGATGATCCTCATCGTAGGAGGCAATAATGTTATTGCTCTTTACCGTCTCATACTCGTCGCGGGTCATCACCGCGGAGGTGTCTTCGGAGCTCGTGATCGGGGTCTGCGGATGCTTCTGATGGAAGCTGTCGTAGCTCCCCTGCTGGTAATTGAATCCAACCACATCGACGGCGGCGGAGACATTGATCGGATTCATCTGGCCGCCGCTCTGGGCCGCGGTGACCGGGCGGCTTGTGTCAAGTTCCTTAACGGCTGCCGACATCCTCCTCACCATCTCATATCCCTGTTCGGTTCCCTGCATGGGTTCCTCGTTGAAAACCGACCAGAGGATCACCGAAGGATGATTGCGATCACGGCGGACCATCCAACGGAGTTGATCCATATACTCGGGGGCAGTGTTGAAGTTCCGGTTCTCATCCATGACAAGCATCCCGAGGCGGTCGCAGGCATCGAGGAATTCGGAGGCAGGCGGATTGTGAGAGCACCGATAGGCATTGGATCCCATCTCCTTGAGTTTCCGGATCCGGAAATCCCAGAGCGAGTCGGGGACAGCCGCCCCTACCCCCGCGTGGTCGATGTGGTTGCAGGTTCCCTTGATCTTGAGAGGTTGGTCATTGAGAAAGAATCCTTTCTCTGCATCGAAGCGGATCGTACGGAAGCCGATCTTTGTCGTCACAAGGTCGTCTGTTTGGCCAGGCACGGCCACCTTGGTCTCGACAGTGTAGAGCACGGGATGGTCCACGGACCAAAGACGCGGATCGGTGACCTTCAAAACGGGACGAAAGACCTTCGATCCGAGCACCGGAACATCATTGGTCTCTGTCAGGGTGGCAATTTGTTTTCCCTCAGGGTCGCGGAGGGTCACGGTCACGGTCGCAGGAGCATTCGTCTTGCCAATGTTCTCCACGGAGATCTCAGCCGGGATCCTCCATGATCCGGAGGCTTCCTTGACAGGCTGGGCAAATACTCCGTCCGTCATAATGTGCACTGGTGGGCGCTTCACGAGGCGAGTGTGACGGTACATTCCAGCGCCCTCGTACCACCATCCTTCCATGGCGTTGGCATCGACGCGGACGGCGACCGTGTTGAGATCGTCGCCATAACGGACGAACGGGGTCAGGTCGACAGTGAAGCCTGT
>CAIKYN010000128.1 GCA_903831635.1 uncultured Spartobacteria bacterium | reverse complement strand
GGTTACAACGTCGCCACCGGCGAATACGTCGACCTCGTGAAGGCTGGCATCGTCGATCCGACGAAGGTCACCCGCAGCGCCCTGCAGAACGCCGCTTCCATCAGCGGACTCCTCCTCACCACCGAGGCCGTCATTGCTGACGCTCCGGAGAAGGAGAAGGCTCCAGCCATGCCACCAGGCGGTGGAATGGGTGGGATGGGTGGCATGGACTACTAAGTCCAAGCCTAGCTTTAAAAGCTCAACAGAGAGCCGGGTTCGCAAGAACCCGGCTCTTTATGTTTTTAGGCTTGGAGGCTTGCTCTTTTGCGCTCTGGCTGTGTTGGCCTGCTGTCGCCGTAGGACTACTACGGCTTCCCTTGGCCGCCTTGCCATAGCATCAAAATCCCTGCGCCTTTTTAGAGAAAAGCTTATCCTCCCAGTTGAAAATAGCTCCGAATTGCCGAGCGCAGATCCTCAGGTTTGATAGCTCCCCCAAGGGTGGACTTGAGTGCTGCAAGGATGCCTGGCCATTCATGGGAATCTATGGGGAAGGATTCCAAAAATTGCTTTAGATCAGAGCTAATCGATGCAGGGAGACTAGGGGCCGATCCACCGGGGAGGATGCTGGCCAGTTTGAAAATATCATTCCGATGTTTCGTGATGTTTTTGGAGTCCACTTGCTCACCGTTAGCTTCGCTCCGAGTGAGATTGATCCATGCACGCGCCTTCAAGGGGATCAGGGCAAACGTCGAGGCAATGGGTATCCCCTCCCGGATCTCCCGATGCTGTCGCACGAGGGAGTAGTAATCCTCGTCGAGGAGAATTGCCGAGAAGCTGCGATACTCGGCATCTGTTGGAATCGGGATGATTTTCTGACCATCGGCGAGTTCGATGCCGTCGGGCTTTCGTGAAAAGAATTCGAGAATGAAGGGGAACCCTTCCCTTCGCGGTCCGGCAAACCGATGCAGTGACGGAACTCCCTCGGTCCTTTCCCTGATCTCATATCCTCCCTCAGCGATGAAGAATCGCAACGTCCTTAAAAAGGCAGGATCCATCGTTTCAATGATCAGCACGACGTCGAGATCCTTAGTCGCTCGGAAGCCCTGTCCGAAGGAGGTGAACCACTCATCGCAGGCGGCGCCTCCGATCAGGACGAAGGAATCTTCAAATCCAGCGAACCGCTCGCGGAAAAGTTCCATTCCCTTTACCATGGGAACTCTTGGATGAGGGTTTCGAGTTGTTGCTGGACACGCTCGTCAGCGGAGCCTCGCAGGCTGAGATACAGGGAGAGAGTGTCCACGATCTCACCACGGGATAGAATCCGAGGGGCATAGCTCCAGGATTCAAGACAGGCATTGGCCTCATCTCTTTCGTGACACACATGAAAAACGCCCTGCTCGTTATGAGCTCGGAAGATTTTCCGACCGAGCGCATAAGTTGGCAGGGGATCATCGCTGATCATCGTCAGATGGCTCAGAGCTGATATTCCCGCTGAGAGGGCCTCTGGATCAGGCTTTGCCCACTTGACCCAGTTCCTGCGACAGGGAGAAGAAAGGAGCGGCTCCACTCGATTCCATAGCTCTCTCCGCTCATGGAGGAAGCTCAGAGTCACCGACCTTCCCTGCTTGAGGGCTTCACAGATGCCGGCGGATTCTAATTCCCGTTTCACCATCGTCACCATGATCGGGGAGTAGCCGATGAGTTTCGCGATTTCCTGAAGAGGCTTGTTGGAGAGAGACTCCCGTTGCAGATGTAACAGCAGTAGGCACTGTGCCGCCGGGGTAAGTTTTTTCCTGTCGGTCCTCTTGAGCGTGAGGGATTGGCGCTCCCTCAGATCCACCAAGAGGGGAGGGAGGAAAACCTGACTCCCCGGCACAATGAAGGGAATCTCCAACCGAACCATCCTGTTGCGTACGTAGGATGGGATGCCCGCGAGAACCAAGGCAACAGGGGCCTGAAGCGTTTCTGTGAGAACGCGTAGGTGATCCGCATATTCCCCGGGGGAACAGGGATCAGTAGGGGCATTTTCAATGGCGAGATGGTATTGAGTGCCAAAGAGACTGGCTGTTCGGATCTGATAACGATGTCTCAAAAAGAGAGGCAGGGACTCATCCGAGGCCTCCTGAAGTAATAGATCACGCGCCGTCAGCTCAAGCCAATAGGCTCGGAGGGCTTTTTCGAGAGGGATCATAATATACACATATCATGCACGCTACATATTTCAAGTGTAGAGTGCATCTTTAGTGCATTAATCTGTTTCCCTGATGATGGGACATGAACGAATCAAGGATTGGAATCAGAAACTGGGTCTTCTGCGCTTGCAGTATGTCTCATACAGCTTCGCTTGATCGCCTAGCTTTGGCACCAAAATCTCCACCAAGGCTTCTTTTTAGCTGTTTGGAGGGTGTTTTTGTTCGAATCGACGGGAAAATCTAAACAAATACGAGTATAAACCTTACTCCAATAGTCTGGACTAATTGGATCTAGTGTGTGGAGAAATGAGACAAAAGAATCAAGAGTAATAAATGATTTGATGCTAGCAATAATTTCTGGACTAAAACGCTTAGCATTAGAGTGAACTTCTGTAGATTCCATAGCTAAACTCATGGCAACGAACTGTGATGAAGAAGCGTAATCATCAAAATTTTTCTTGGCTGAAGATGAGTCCGATAATTTAAAATAATCAGCTATAACAATATATAAAGCTTGTAGAGCCTCTAGCGGAGATGATGCTCCGCCTGATTCAAATGGAGTAAATGAATATTCTATTAGTTTCCCGCTAGAATATTCATTCTCGGCATATTCTACGATGGACCGTGCTCGAGTAATTGTCAGCATAGTTGCAGCTGGTTTTCTAGGCGTGATTGAGTGGAGTGATCATTGTTCAAACAGAAAAATCCAAATCGGCAAACAAGGAAAGCCCGGCAAACAGCCCGGACTTTGCAAACTCTCTGGCTTTGGGGTGAAGTGGCATGGGTTAGGGGAGATGTAGCGGTTCGTTCTTCAAGTGACGAGCGAATGATAGCACCCCGACCCGACACTAAGTGTACCACCCCTTGTTTTTTCCTGCCTTCCAGATTAAATCTCCAGTCTCTTGCCCCCTAACAGTCTAACAGTCTTCAGCCTAAACCCCTGCAGCCTCTGGCTGCCAACTGACTAGCGAATGATACTGCCGCAACCCGACACCAAGTGTCCTATATCCTGAGTTACTTTTGGTACTTACCGGTGAACTCTTTGCTGAAGGCCTTTGCGGCATTCAGCGCTGTCTGGGCCATCTCCTTTGTGGAGCTTTCACCCGGGTAGCGGTACTCGACGGCATAGGCCACAAGTTCTTGGAAACCTGATCGGAATGCCTCCCAGAGCGGGTGAACTGGAAGGATGAGATCCAAGAGGTGATTAAGATCGTGGGTTCTG
>CAIKYN010000127.1 GCA_903831635.1 uncultured Spartobacteria bacterium | reverse complement strand
TCATGCTGATAGGTGTTTAGGCTGAAGACTGTTGGACTGAAGGGTTGAATCTGGAACTCAGGAAATCAGGAACTGCATGCAAGAAAGATTCAGGATTTTAGAATGATGCTATTTCTATTCTGCCTTCCTCCTAACAGTCTAACAGCCTTCAGTCTAAACCCCTTGTTTTAGCCGCTTTGCGGCTAAAACAGCCTCGATCTTCCCCAGCGGCAGGCAGTTCACGACATCGGCCTTGGTCAGCCATCCTTTGCGGGCAATGCCGACGCCATAGATCAGATCTTGGAGACCAAAAACTGTGTGGGCATCGGGGTTGATCGCGCACTTCACACCCTTCTCTTTCGCCAGTGGCCACCAGCGCCAATCCATGTCGAGGCGCCAGGGGCTGGCGTTGATCTCAATGATCGTCCCGGTCTCAGCAGCAGCCTCGATCACGGCGGGGATATTCACTGGATAGGCGTCGCGCGCGAGGAGCAGTCGGCCCGTGAGATGCCCCATCATCGTGACATGGGGATTGCGGATTGCGCGGATGATCCTCTCGGTCATCGTCTTTTCATCGGCCGTGAAACCTGAGTGAACCGAGGCGACGACATAGTCGAGTGTCTCGAGAACCTCGTCAGGGAAATCGAGATCTCCCTCCTTGAGGATGTCGCATTCGCTGCCCGCGAAGAGCCTGAACCCGGCCTCCTGAAATTCCTTGGAGGCATTGAGCTCACGGATCTCAGCCACCTGCTCGGCAAGACGTATGGCATCGAGTCCGCGGGCCTGGAAGGAGCTTTTGCTATGATCGGCGATGCCGAGGTATTCGAGACCCAGATCGATCGCCGCTCGGGCCATCTCGATCAGGGAGTTTTTCCCGTCGCTTGACGTGGTGTGGCAGTGGAAGGTGCCGCGCAGGTTGCTCCACTCAATCAGATCGGGCAGTTCACATGCCTCAGCAGCGGCGATCTCACCTTTGTCCTCGCGAAGCTCGGGCGGAATGAAATCGAGGCCCAATGATTTGTAGAGTCCCTTCTCGTCATGGATCTCCGGCGGCTGCTCCGCACCTTCGGCCACGGTGAAGCGGTATTCGTTCAGTGACCATCCACGCTCCAGCGCACGGCTACGGAGGCGAATGTTGTGCTCCTTACTCCCCGTGAAATAGACGAGGGCAAACGGGAACTCCTCCGGCTTCACCACGCGGAGATCGCACTGCACCCCGTCCTTGAGGCGGACACTCGATTTCGTCGCTCCGCTGACAATCACCTCCTCCACCAATGGGTGGTGAACGAAGAAAGCCGTGACCTCTTCGGGTTGCTTCGAAGAGACCAAAATATCAAGGTCCCCGATCGTCTCCTTGCGGCGGCGGAAGCTCCCTCCCTCGCTGATCTGCCCGACGACCTCATGAGCGCGCAGATCGGAGAGGAGTTCTTCTGCAAGCTCCGCGACGACATTGATCCGGAAGCGTCCGGCGTGCTTGCGGTGATCCTCGATCGCCTTCAGGAGCTTGGTCTGGGTCTTCTCGCCAAAGCCCGCCAACTCCGCGGCCTTCCCCTCCTTGCAGACCCGCTCGAGATCCTCCACGGAGGAGACGCCGAGCTGATCATGGAGGGCCTTGATCTTCTTGGCTCCGAGACCCTGCAGTTCAAAAAGCTCAAAGATCCCCTCGGGGAATGAGCCCTTGAGTTCCTCGTAGTATTTCAGGTGCCCGGTGGTCACGAGTTCCGTGACTTTTTCGGAGATCGCCTTGCCGATTCCCTCGATCTCACCCAGACGCCCCTCGGCGACGATGGTCTCGATCGGCTCGCTCAGCGACTCCAGGGCCCGTGCGGCATTTGTATAGGCCCTGATCTTAAAGAGATTCTCCCCCTTTAGTTCCAGGAGCTGCGCGATGTGTTCAAGGATTTCTCCGACGTGTGCGGGTGTCTCGGACATGGTTTTGTACTTTTGGCAGGAGCGATATGTTCACCTGCGCTCGCAATATAGATGATACGATTACGCTTGGAAGCCTTGTGCTTGAAAACGCATACACCAGAGGCACCCATCTACGGGGGTTGTGTGATCAGTGCCTCCCGATAATCAGGGAGAACAGAGAGCTCAAAGAATGGCCGTGGCCATCAATCCATCCAATTGATGGAGATCTCCGAAAATCTGAGATTTGATCCTGTGACTTGTCTCTGCCCAGCGGCCTCTGGCACCCGCGGCAAAAAGATTCCGTCTACGGGCATTATCAGAGGCTCTCAATTGCGCATTTTCCTGTTTTAGTTCCTCTATCCTCTTGCTGATGAGGGATTGGTCCACGGTTTCTGATTTGCCCTCATGCGTTGGCATTTGATTAGCCTGCAACTCAATACCACCCGCCAAAGGATTCTCCCTTAGCGGATCGCTATTGGCACTATGCAGGCTCTGTTGGCAACTTTTTCTGAAGACAACGAGTTCGCGAATCCGCTCCAGAATATTCTCCTCCAACAACAAGGCCCTATGAGACTTTGCACTAGGACAATCAGCGTTCTTGAGATCGCGAATCAAACTCGTGACAGATTGATCCATCTGATCAAGGTCTCCCACGGCTGAATCGAGGCCCTCCTCCAGAATAACACGAGATGTCGTAATTCCATGGAGCTTCACCTGAACTACTTCGATCAACTGCTTGTCATTTAATTCGGAAACCGTCTGCATTCTCAGAATCATGCCGATTCCGAACAGCACGCAAACACTTACACCGGCAAGCAAAAAAACCAGTGATTTCATGATCAGAACTCAACTAACTCACCGAGCGACAATAGCCGTCGCCAGCAAGTCGACACGTTTCATCATGTTCGCCAATTTGACTTTTTCTTGAGCAGCAAAGTTTTCCCAGGCGTTCTGCTCGTTCTTGGAGAGGATATTCTTAGTGTGCAGGGTTCCTGGCACGGTGATCCGCAACTGCTGCTCCATGCAACTGCGGGTGGTGATCAGTGAGCGGAACTCCTCAAGGGTTAACATCTCCTGTTTTTTAATTTCCTGCTCTGCAGCCCCCTGTGGCTGCCAGATCTCAACCTTGGAAATATAATAATTCACATCGTCTCTGATTCGATCGACATGATTGCAGGCTAACAACGCCGAAAAGATGCCCTGATCTACCTCGACAATTTCATGGCGTAATTCCTGAGGCAATCCCTTGCTCGGCTCGAACACCTCACCCTGCCGGGGATTCAATAAAAGAACCGCCATAAAACCCGACAAGATAAACAGGGAGAGCAATCCTGCGGCTTGTAAGAGGTTACCTAGCTTCATCAGCTCGGTAATATCCGCACCTTTTAACTTCTGTCAACAGAGATTTGTGGGACATGCCACGCCCACAGAGAAAACTCATGGATAATTATCATTACTAGCAAACTGGCAGGAGTGATTACCCAGCCGGAGGTTCCGAAAAATGACTCTCCATCGCCTCGATCACACGGGCCACGGGGAGGCCGATGACGTTATCCATCGATCCCTCGATACGCTCGATCAGCCGCCCCCGATCCTCCTGGGCTGCGTACGAACCGGCCTTATCGAGAGGGTTAATTTCGCGCAGGTATTCAGTGATCAAGGCCTCGTCGAGTGGACGAAAGGAGACACGCGTCGACTCCACAAAGCTGCAGCGCTCGACTTTACCTCCACGCAGCATGCAGACGCCTGTGAGCACCTCATGCGCTCTGCCACTGAGTCGGCGCAGCATTTCCACTGCGTGATCAAGGTCACGTGGTTTACCAAGAATCTCCCCATCGAGCACGACCACGGTGTCTGCCCCGAGGACCACATCCCCGAATATCGTAGCAGCGAGCTTCAGAGCCTTCATCTCGGCATTAGCGAGGACCAAGGCTCGCGGCGCAAGCCCGTCTGAGAGTTCCTCAACGTCAGCAGGGGAGACGATGACCTCGAATCCCGCAGCTTCCAAAAGATCACGACGCCTCGGCGAGGCCGAGGCCAGAACCAATCGGAGCGGGAGAGGGCCTTTCTTGGGCATTCCCGGTGCCGAACTGACTAAATGAGGTGCTCGGAGTCGTGGAATCCGACATCCTCACGGATCGAATCCAGCTGGCGCTGGGCTCGGCGCGTGGAGTGGGGGCGATTCCTTACCCGGGTCACGACGCTGGCGATCACGGGTGCCAAGGCCAGAGCTCCTGCCACGAGGAGTATGCTCCCGGCACGACGGCGGGATTCCCCGGACATTTTGTCCGCAATCAGGAGACCGAGGCCGACACCGGCTACGGCCTGTGTGATTCCGATGGTCCCGCTGACGGGAAGATTTTCAGAAAATTTATTCAAGGAAAGCTGTGACATATCATGCATCACTACTCCTCTCCTGCACGCTGCGCAATCCGGAATCGGTTCTCAACGAGAGATAAGCAGGAGATTAGGTCGATTTCTACGGCTTGCCTCCCTTCCCGCACTCCGATGTCATGGGGTTGTGACTTCGACTTCCCGCGTACTTGGCGTTGACCCTGGATCGGTCCGCATCGGCCTTTCTCTGAGCGACGAGATGGGCTTTATGGCCCACCCCTATAGCACCATTAAAGTGAAGGGAGGTGACTGCCTCACGGGGGCCGCAGAGATCGCCGCAGCAGCACGCGAAAAAGAAGCCGGGACCATTGTCATCGGACTTCCCCGAAACATGAACGGAACCTACGGTCCGGCTGCTGAGAAAAGCCGTGCGCTAGCCGAGGTCGTGAAGCAGCACTCTACAGCCCGTGTGATCCTCTGGGATGAGCGCCTCACGACCGCCGCCGCAACGCGCCGTCTTCAGGAGACAGGCATGGATAGCCGTGCCCAGCGCCAAGTCATCGACCAGGCGGCTGCAGTTCAGATCCTGCAGGATTGGCTCGATTCGCAGTCAGCAATCTCATGAAGCTGCGTCTGCTGGTTGCCTATGACGGAACTGCCTTCCGAGGCTTTCAGAGCCAGACGCACGGCAGGACTGTTCAGGATACGCTGGAGGAGGTGATTGCCGTCATCGTTGGTGAACGGGTCATCCTGCATGCCTCCGGGCGAACTGATGCGGGCGTCCATGCGCTGGGGCAGACGGTTCATTTCGAGTTGACCCCGGAACAGGTAAAGCAAATCGGTCGGATGGGTGAGGTCGAACGCTGGGTGGCGGCTTTGAATTCCTCCCTCCCGCCGGAGCTACGCGTCATGAAGGCCACACGGGCCTCCAAAGATTTCCATGCCCGCTTCTCCACGCGAGGGAAGATCTACCGTTACGACATCTGGCACGATCCCGTGCTGCCGCCCCATCTTGTTAACCGCGCATGGCATCTCTTCGGTTCTCTCGATTGCTCCATAATCAGAGATCTGGCTGGAAGGATCGAGGGCTCCCACGACTTCCGTGGTTTCTGTGCCGACTCGGGATCACTCCCCGAGAGCACCGTTCGCACGATTCGTAAAGCCGCGGTAAAGGAGCGGGGATCGTCGATTTCGATCACGCTTGAGGGAGATGGATTCCTCTACCGCATGGTCCGGATGCTCGTGGGAGGAATGGTTCGAGTCGCTCAGGGAAAGGAAGACCCGAGTATTTTTCTCAAGCGTCTTGCGGAAGGGAAGCCATGGCCCACTCCAGCCATGGCTCCTGCCCACGGACTCTATCTGGTCAGGGCTCTCTATCGTGGCAAGCGGCAGGAGCAGGAGAATCCAACCAAACCCAGAAAGGTAGAGTCTCGAGCGGCTTGATCGCTCCATTTGTCGACTGATAGGTTAGCGCCAGTGTTCTTCATCCCATCATCCACTAGGATTCTTCTGCTGTCGCTTGTTGCGGGGTTGTATCTCACGCCCTTGTCCCCAGTGAGAGGTGAGAGCTCCGAAGAAGAGAAAAAAGCCCTCTTTCTGAAAAATAGTTCCGGAAGTTCCGGATCCTCCACGCACTCCTCTTCGCACAAGCACCCGTCGCCATCTCCCTCCCCTCACCACGTTTCCCCAGACCACGCCTCTCACAAGTCGGCTCACGGAAAGAAAAAATCCGCTCACCACCCGAGCCCTACGCCCACGCCACACCACAACGCGACGACCACGCAAGCAGTAACCACAGCGTCCGCACCGCAACATCCAAGCATCGCGCCCACCGCACCACCAGCGGCCTCCCCTCCCACATCCCTCCCTCTATCTCAGCTACCGCATGGAGCCACCCCTTCGGCGCCGATCACGATCGAAAAGTCGGGAATTGAGACCGCAGAGGGACTGGAGCCAACACCTCCACCACAGAAAGAAGAAGGGTTCTGGAGCCGGGTTTTTGGTTCCCACAAGACTTATAATTATCTGAGTGCCTCCACACGGGCTGCCATCGACCGAGCTCCCGTGCGACGGGGGCGCTGGAAATATATCGTCGTCCACAACAGCGGCACCCGTGAGGGAAATGCCCGGGTCTTTGACATCTACCACCTGCGGGTGCGTCACATGAAGAATGGGCTGGCCTACCACTTCGTCATTGGCGACGGCCATGGTTCTGGCGATGGCCAGGTGGAGATCGGTCACCGATGGACGGCACAGCTCAACGGAGGCCATGTGGCCAGTGACTACCTCAATGACATAGCGCTTGGCGTCTGCCTAGTCGGTGACTTCAACAGGGATCTGCCGACGAAGGCCCAGATCGGGGCACTTGAAGAACTCGTAGCCTACCTCAGGGATCGCGTCGGCAAATCCCAGGGCCGCAGGGCAATCGTCTACGCCCACAAGGAGATCAACCCCCGTCCCACTGACTGTCCCGGGGAGCACTTCCCTTACAGCTGGCTTCATGCGACATTTGGGAATGCACACTAAAGGCTCCATGAAGATCGGCATCACCGGCGGAACTGGCTTCATTGGTCATGCGGTGCAAAAAGCCCTCAAATCCCAAGGGGACGATGTGATTCTCTTCAGCCGGCGAGAGGGGAATGGAAGGCGACTCTTCTCCCTCTCCCAGCCCCTTGATATCGAGGGTTGCACCGGTCTCGTCCATCTGGCCGGCGAATCGATTCTTGGTCTCTGGACCAAGGAAAAACGCCGAAGCATTCTCTCCAGCCGTATCGAGGGGACCAGACGTCTGGTCGAGGGGATCGCCGCCGCCAAGCAAAGGCCCCGTGTTCTTGTGAGCGCATCGGCCATCGGCTTCTACGGAGACACAGGTGAACGCATCGCTGACGAGGAGTCCCCGGCAGGTACCGGATTTCTGGCCGAAGTCGCCCAAGCGTGGGAGGCCGAAGCAACGAGGGCAGAGCACTATGGAGTCCGCGTGGTGAGACTGCGAATCGGGTTTGTCTTGGGCAGAGACGGCGGAGCGATGAAGCTGATCAAACCAGTCTTCCGTGCCGGCCTAGGTGGCAATCTCGGATCGGGACGCCAATGGATGTCCTGTATCGAGGTGGAAGACCTGGCAGCCATGGTCCTCGAGTCCCTTCACAATGACTCCATCAGGGGAGCGATGAATGCCGTGATGCCCGAACCTGTCACCAATGCGGAATTCACCAAGGCGGCTGGTCGTGCCGCCCACCGGCCGGCGCTCTTTCCAGCACCGGCCTTCGCCCTTCGTCTCATGCTCGGAGATCTCTCCCACCTGATGCTCGACAGTCAGCGGATTATTCCGAAGCGCTTCGAGGGGCTTTCTTTTCCTTATCACTACCGAAATGTCAGCTCGGCGATGACCGAGGTCTTCCGATAAACTTCAATACGGAACGGGGGATCTCTTCTTGCATGAAACTCCTCATGGAGTACCCTTAAATTCCTTATGTCGACCAAGCCAGTCTCCCTGACAGCCAAGATTATCCTCCAGCTTCTGGTCTGGATTCCTCTCCTCGCGACCGTTTATGCCATTTACACCCTTTGGGGTCGCTTCATTACGATCAGCGACCTGATCATTCTCCTTGTCGGCTACATTCTCTGTGCTCTCGGCATTACCATCGGTTATCACAGAATGTTGACCCACAAAGGTTTCGAGGCACCGGATTGGATCCGCGCTTTTTTCCTGATCTGCGGATCCATGGCGTTTCAGGGACCAGCGCTGAATTGGGCTGCAACACATATCCAGCATCACGCTAACTCTGATCATGATGAGGATCCTCATAGCCCTGTAAAAAGCTTTCTGCACGCTCATGTGGGATGGATTCTTGATGATTTCCGTCCTGATGTGCAGCGCTACGCCGGCCCCCTACTCAAGGACAATCTCGTGGTATTTATCAGCAAAACGTTTGTCCTCTGGGCGTTCCTCGGTCTCTTAATTCCCTTCCTGATCGGATATGCGCTCGGAGGCCTAAGCGGCGGCGGATACGCCCTTCTCTGGGGCGGCGCAGTCCGAATGTTTCTCAACCATCACGTGACCTGGGCGGTCAACTCCGTCTGCCACACCTACGGTGGCCGTGAATTCGTGACGACAGACCAGAGTCGTAACAATTTCGTGATCGGCCTCCTTGCCATGGGTGAGGGATGGCACAACAACCACCACGCCTTCCCTCGCTCGGCCAACCACGGCATGCACTGGTGGCAGATCGACCCGTCGGCCTACATTATTGGAGGGTTGGAAAAACTCGGCATCATTAAGAAAGTTGTCCGCATTGCTCCCGAGCGCTTGGCCATACGCCGTATCAGCGCCGATGTCTCCGAGGAGCGAGATGTCCTTCCAGGAGTGCACCTTCCTGCCGTGGTCATAGAACATGGCACAGCCATGGCCGCAGCGGCTACGACGGTGGCAGAGGTTGTTTCCCACGCCGCCGCTCAGCAGCCTCCGCTCTAAGGGAGGCAGGAATGGGTGTCATTGTTTCCACAATGGCACCAACCGGTCCGGAATTTTTGAATCCTGTAAAATCCAAGCTCTATGATCTTGGATGTCGGAGCAGGAACGCGAACGAAGCCGTAGCGAGTCCTATGGCAGGGACGCTGTGAAAAACTCGCGCTCTCAAAGCACAAGTCTGCGGGAAGTTTATGGAGTGATGTTTCGTAACTCCCTCATTCGGGAAATGAACTTTCAGCTCAATTTCCTCCTCTGGATCTTGGTTGAGATCCTTTGGTTCATGGGACAGATCGTCTTTATCGAGGTGGTCTTCTCCTATGTCGGAGCGATCGGGGGATGGACGAAATGGGAGGTGGTGCTGCTTATCGGAACCCATCAGCTGATCGGCCAGCTCTTCCAGGCCTTCTTCTACATGAATCTGGCAAACCTCCCGGAACTCGTGCGCACCGGGAAGATGGACTTCATGCTTTTACTACCCGTCGACACGCAGTTCATGGTCTCTCTAAAGCAGTTTGGGATGGATAATGTGATCAATGCCTTTGTCGGTGCGGGATTTGTCACCTTTGCCCTCTGGAAGATGGCCCTTGTCCCGACCCTCGCGCAACTCCTGCTCTATGCCGTAGCTGTCTGCTGCGGCATCATGATTCATTACTCGATCATGCTGGTGTTTGCGGCATCCAGCTTCTGGATGGTCCGTTCCCAAGGGCTGATCTATGGCTACTACAGCCTCTTCAATATCGGCCGCTACCCCGACACGATCTACCGGGGGGCCTTCAAACTCGTGTTCAGTTGGCTCGTCCCCGTCATCATTGTCGCGAATATCCCGTCCCGCCTGCTTATCCACGCCGCGGAGAATCCTTGGCCGATCATGCTTCAATTGATCGCAGCGACCCTCCTGATGGTCGGAGCGACGCGTCTGATGTGGAACTCGGCACTCCGCCATTATTCCAGTGCGAGTTCGTAGGACTCCCTGCCATCAGGTTGTTACACTCTAGCCTTTTAGAGAATTAGGGCGGAAACTCCAAAACGATGACCCTGTCACAAAATCAACCACCTACCTCTCACCATGCCCGGAACCATCATCGGGCACTCTGGATTGGTTGGGCATCGCTGTTTCTTGCCGTGTTTGTCTACTGCGCGGGACTCGGGAGTGACCATCTGGCCACCAACGGGGATGAACTACTCTACGCGCAGATTTCCAAGCTGACAGCGGCAACGGGGGAGTTGCTCCCCCTTCAGACACTCGATGATCGGTTGCGCAACACCAAGCCCCCCCTCCTATTCTGGCAAGGAATCCTCTCCACGGACTGGGGGAATCACTGGTCCCTCGCTCTGCTCCGCGCGCCGAATGTCCTCTACACGCTGCTGACAGCCAGCCTCATGCTCCTCATTGGCTGGAAGCGTACGCGCAGCATCCCGCTCGGCCTTACCGCCGCGCTTCTTTTTCTCTGCTTCTTTAGCACCTACCGCTACGGGCGCGTCTTCCTCACCAGTGCCCCGGAATCCTTTTGGCTCTTTGCCCCGCTTGCCCTGCTGCTGCTCCATAAGGAACCTCGGTTCCCGACCGGAATCCTCTGGCCCTGGATCTGGGGTGGAATGATCGGTATCGGCTTGCTCTACAAATCGTTTGCCCTCGTGATCCCGGTCGCCCTGACCATGGCTCTCTGGCAGTTACGCTCCAGAGACTGGAGACTACGCCCATTCATGATCCAGGACTTCTGGCGTATTGCCATGATGGTGGTTGCGGCATTGCTACTCTTCAGCCTCTGGTTCTGGCTCGACCCCCATCCCATGCTCGTCCTGAAAGATTTCGTGCTGCGTGAGAATGCCGGGAAGTTTGATACAGGGGGCGAAAACTACTTCCTGAACATAATCTGGGGCCAATCAAGCATCTGGAGAATCGTGGTCTCCTATCCGCTGAATGCCGGATTGCTGGGCTTGCTGACCGTGGCTGTCATAGGGGATGCGTGGAAACGCCGCCATCACCTCAGTCAGTTGGAAGTCTTTCTCTGGATCTGGATGCTGGTGCTGGCCGCCTTCTTCTGCATTCCAAATCAACGTGACGAACGCTATCTTCTGCCCGCGATGCCCGCGCTTGCTCTTTTGATGGCGATCCGACTGGGGCATCTGCCGCGATGGATCTGCATGGTGACGATCGCCGCATCGGGAATTATTCTCCTCGGCCTGCCAGGACTTGCGCTACTCCTTCAGCATGCAGCAGGAATTTTCCTCTACCCCTGCTGGCTACTACTTCCACTGGCGGGCTCGCTGGTTGTTATGACTCTGGCGCTCTCGCAAAAAGAACTTACGAGACCACTTCTGCCGACCTCGGTGCTGCTGGTCTACCTCGGTTATTATCTCTTCCTGATCCCGTTGGATCACGGACCGGGCCTTTTCAGGGGAGAGGGCATCGAGTCGGTGATCGGCTCCGAGGTCTCGGTCCCAGCCAACTTCAATGCCCGGGAAGAGAGCTATGGATTCCTCCTGCCAGGCGCGATCGTAAAACCCTACAATCAGTGGATCTTGCCTGCGAAAACTCCTTTCATCGTCATCAGCCAACCACTCGATCAAAAGGCACCCGAAGGCATGATCCTTGGAAAGCGATTGAACATGATCGACCGCTTTAATGCCCAAGAAACTCGTGACATTCTGCTCGGCAACGTCACCCACCATCTCTTTCACTGGGACTGGCTTGTTCAGCAGAACTGAACAGGGATCAGGCAACCTCTTCCGTGGTCATCGCGATCGTGACGCGACTCCCTTGGATTTTTTCCTCGATGCTCTTTCTGAGTCGATCCACCGCCTGTTGAACCTCCGAAATTCTCTTTTCGGGATCAAACTCCAGAAAGATTTCCACGTAGACCTCGGCACCCGACCTTCGTGACCGGATACCGTGCAGTTCCTCGTAGTCATTAAAATGACGAGCCAGTTCAGCAAGGATCATGATCTGACGCTCCTCCTCCAGTGTGCGGTCAAGAAGGTCATACACAGAGCTCGAAAAGATACCGAGTGTGGCGGAGAGAATGGATAGAGCAATCACGAGCGATGCTGCTGGATCGATGTAGGAGGCCCACCTCTGCCCTGCAAAGGCGATGCTCAATCCTAGTGAAATCAGAATGAAGACATTTCCCACAAAACGGGTCATGAATAGCCTAGTCTGTGAATCCATGAGGGGCGAAGGAGACTCGCGGGAGAGGCGTCGATTTTTCAGATAAAGTGCACCATTGATTCCTGAGTAAACAATCTGCGCTCCGATACTGACCCAAAGACCGATGCCCTCGATATGACCCGGGGTAATGATGTTCCGAACGGCGTTCGCCGTAATGATAAGGAACGAGAGAAGCATCACCAGCGCCACGAAGAGACTCGAGATATTCTCCAGTTTTCCAAGTCCGTACTCGTAGGTCTTCCCGCCGCCTCGATTGATCCTGCGAATTGCCACCCACGAAAGGGTTATCGCAATCAGTTCGATACTTGTCTTAAGGAAATCCGCCAGCAGCACGCTGGAGTTTGAGAGCAGAAATGCCGTTGTGGTCAGGCAGACATCGACCAAGCCGGCTACAAAAAGCCCACGAAGGGCCTTTTCCTTGGATGATCCGCTGCCCTCGGCGAGCGTCGTCATGAACGGATTTTAAGAACTGCCTCCTCGATGCTTTCGGCGATCTCGAGGAACTCCAGGAAATTGCTTACCTCAAATACTTTCAGAACGTGCTCCCCTGGCGCGCAAAAGATCATCCGGGCGTTCCTTTTCTTCGTACGCTTCATGAAGACCAAGATCAGGCGCAATCCAGCGCTGCTGATGTAGACCAATTCCTTCAGATTGATAATGAACGTTTCCCCCTTCTCGATCACCTCAATGATTTGGCTCTCGGCCTTGGGTGAGGTGACTGTGTCGAGACGCCCCGCAAGATGGAGAATATGAAGCCCATTATCCTCATGGATGGAGATTTCAAGATCTGGGTTCTTGCTCATGTGTTTCAAGAGTATGAAGTCAATGCCGCTGAAAATCCAAGTGATTGCAACTGCCTATCGATGATCGCGCTCGCTTTAACAAAAGATAACCGCATCCCACCAGGGATGTGGCACCGTAGAAGGGATCCATCAGCGCATCCCAGAAATTCCCCGATTCCTGAAGATGAAGGAGTGAGCCACCCAAGGCTAGGATCAGAATGACCCCGAAGCGGTTACTTCGGATCAGAAGTGCTGTTGAACAAATCGCCGTGAAGATCGCGACAGCCGGACCCCAGCCCCAAGTATACGGATCCAAAGAGGTCAATCCAAGCCCCATGGGATAGAGTGTCAGCGCCGCAATGGCCCCAAAAATCCAAGCAACTCTCCAATCCTCCCTCCGGAAGATCGCTTTGCCGGAAAGGCGCTGCCAGAGTGCGATGCAAAGCAACCCCGTAAGCGTGAAACTGGGATTCATTTCCAAAGTCCGGCACCACGCAAAAGAGGACCATCCGCCCACCGGGATCCGAAGCAGAAAGAACGCCAGTAACAGAGAGCCGATCACGCGTGTTCGCGAGAGATAGGGATTTCTCCCAATAAGAAGAAGCGAGAGGGCCAGCCAAGGAGCTAGTCCGGCATAGAGCGTATGGAGGAGAGTGGCGCTCATGGATGAGGGGCTTCGCCTTGTATCTTGGAAAGCGAGTCTAATGCCTCAGCGATCCATGCCTCGTTGAATTTCGTCAGAGCAATTTCTTTTCTCTTTCGGGTGTAGGCTAGATTGATCGACCCGTCCGAAGATCGACTCAGAAACGGATAGGAAAACGTGCTTCCAACCTCATGCTCCAGCGTGACCAACTTTTTCCAAGTCGCTCCCTGGTCGTTACTGATTGCAAGCACGAGGTTATCCCTGCACGATGTTGAAGCGTTGTAGGCGAGTAAAAGCTTCCCGTCGTTAAGTTTCAGTCCTGAAATTCCAGAGTCCGGATTGGGGAGTTGGGTTGGCGCGGGCTTTGACCAAATCCATCCGCCGTCATCCGATCGACTGATGAAAACTCTGCGATTGTCGGTATAATCCCTAAGGAAGACGAGGGAGCTCTTTGCATCAAGTGGCACGAGTGATGGCTGGAAGGTGGAACATCCCCCCGCAATACGTGACTTGCGATATTCCAGATGCCCGTGGTTTTCGTTCACCCAAAGAAGTTCGGGAAACTTACCAAGAAACTCCTGATAGATCGGAACGCACCACCCTCCACTATCGAGAGAAACAGCTCGGTTCCTGACAAGCTCACTAAAGTTGAAAAAGGGACTCAAGGTCATCCTCTCGGCTTGTGACCAGGTAATACCCCCATCCTTCGATACAGAAGTGTTCAGCTGACTCCCCGACCAGCGTCCCATGGCGATGGTTACAAAGACCAAGCGCAGCCCGCCTTGGGATTCCGAAATCAGAATGGCATTCCCGACTGACTGAAGAGGTCTTCCGAGATCATGCTCGGCCCGCTCCCGGGTCATGATGACTCGCGGAGAGGACCATTGCTCGCCATGTTCACTTTCCGAGAGGTAAATCTTCACATCAGGGGCACATTCGGCGCTACCCCCGTACCAGACCGCCGCCTCAATTCCGCCGCTCATGGTTGCCAAGGAAGCGACATGAACCATGGGAAGTCCCTGACCAGGGTTAACAATAGTTTTTTGGAAAGCTGGCGCTCTCTGAGTGGATGGAGCAGCGGTCGTGGCCTCAACAAAGTCTCCCGAGGGAGAAATAACTGGAGTCCTAAGATAAAGGGCACCTGCTAGCAACCAGGCTATGCAGATCAATAGCCAGCGCAGGGGGAACGCCATGGTCAGGTAATACTAAAGCGGCTTGGTGACCGCCCGCTCTTCCTCAACCTTCACAAAATATCCCTCGCTGTGGAGACGTGTCTTTCCATGATACGTGTAGGCCTCCCCCATCTCCTGAGGGCTGATGAGCGAGAGAAACTTTCGGGAGCCTGACTCGAAGAGATAGTAGTCCTGATTCAGTCGGGTCTGAAAATTGATCTGAAATCCCTCCACAAACTCATTCCAGCGGTGAAGTTCCCTAAGTTCATTGTACTCGCGTTCCAGATCTTTGAGACGACTCATGATTTTGTTGGAGAGGCTATGATTCCTCGCGGTCTCGAACTTCAGAAGATCAGGCACCTCGATCTTGGGTCCAGCGATCTCCATCAAAAAGCTCTGTTCATTACGTCCCATAGACTCCTTTATCGTGGGATCCCCCCCCAAAGAC
>CAIKYN010000126.1 GCA_903831635.1 uncultured Spartobacteria bacterium | reverse complement strand
TGCGGCCAGGATGATCGCCTTGTGACCGGCATCCCATCCGTTGATATCGAGCGTGGGGTCGGCCTCGGCGTAGCCGAGCTTCACGGCCTCGGCGAGGGCCTCGGGATAGTCGAGTCCTGCTTCCTGCATCCGTGTCAGGATGTAGTTGCTGGTGCCATTGAGGATGCCGTGGACTGACTCGATGCGGTTGCCAACGAAGGCATCGCGAAGTGACTGAATGATCGGGATGCCGCCGGCGACGGCCGCCTCGAAGAAGACAGGAACCTTGCATTCGCTCGCGAGGGCAAAGATCTCGGCACCGCGCTCTGCGAGCAGGGCCTTGTTACCTGTGACAACGATACGTCCAGACTTGATGGCCGCTACCGTGAGGTCAAAGGCCTCCGTTGTACCACCGATTAGCTCGACGATCACCCTGATCTCGGGATCTTCGAGAAGATCCTGCCAGCGGCTGGAAAAAAGGGAGACGGGCGCCGCAACATCGCGCGCTTTTTGGGGATCTCGTACGACGATCCGACGCACATCAAAGGAGTACCCGGAGCGCTCCGCGATCAGGTCGCGGTGACGTTCCAGATTCTCATAGACCCCGGCACCCACGGTGCCGAAGCCGGCTAGTCCGATGCCGATAGTCTTCATAAAGCAGCTCATGATCTTCTCTCTTGGAACGGCCAAGGTAAAGCCGGTTTTGCCGCACCACATACCCTAACAAGCTTGTACTATCAGGAAAAATATCACTTTTAATAGGATCTGTGGTTTGAGGGGGCTTCCTCTATACTCACAAGGCTCCCCGTGATATAATGGGGTGATGTCCTGTTTAAGATCGGAAGTAGCGATCTCCAATACCTTGAGCGAACGTGTCTCCTGATCAGGAACAGAGTATTTTTGCCGATCCGCGCGGGGTCAGGCGTCGAGCACTGCAGGTAGTGGCTGTTGTCGGAGGCCTCTTTCTTATAAGCGCCACAGCTTACTTCATCTGGGGACTGCTGATAGGACCGCAGCTTCAGCTCCCCGCGATGGTAAAGGAGTTCCGCGCGAGATTTAAGGCGCTCCCCCCGGCCAAAATGCCGCTCCGAGATGCCAAGGATGACTGGCATCGTATTCATCCCGGGCAGAAAGATCACGCTCAACCCTCCTCGGCGAGCATTCCCAAGAATACCGGCATCATCCTCGGCTATGTCTCTCCTTGGGATCCAGCCTCTCTTCTTTCCCTTGAGCATCATGCCGATCAACTGACCCACGTTGCCGCCGATTGGTTCACGCTGACCGGTGTGGAGGGGAGGCTCAAGGAGGATCCGAGTGACAAGGCTCGCCTGCTTTGCGTGCGTAAGGGTCTCGGGTTTCTTCCGATTCTGCGGAATCTCGATGGGAATACATGGCAACCCGAGGCCGTGGAGGAGTTGGCCCATGAGTCGGAAGCGGAGCGCAGTGCTTTTCTCGATCGGATAGTAAGACGTCTCCCGCCGGGAGCCAGCGGTCTGCTGCTGGAGTTCAGTCAGTTGGATCCGACCTACAAGGATGAGTATTCGCGACTAATCAAGGAGATGGCCGACCATTTGCATGCGGTAGGTAAGGAGCTTTGGTTTTCTGCTCCCACTGGAGCTGACTTCGATGCCTTTGATCTGTCTGCAATCGCTGACTCTGTGGATAGGCTCGTCGCCACGCTCTACGACGAGAACTCGGAACCTGACGATCCTGGTCCGCTTGCCAGTAGTGACTGGTTCCAAGGCTGGTTGAAATCAATGATGGTCTATGGCGACCCCTCGCAATGGGTAATCGGTCTCGGCACCTATGCCAACGATTGGAGGAAGGACAACAAGACCGTTGAGCAGATCGGTTTCACCGATGCTATGGCGAGGGCCTCCCTTGCAGGAATCGATCCGCTGACGGGTGTGGATTGCGAGGATGGCTCACCGGATTTCAACTACCTCTCTGGCCCCGATCAGAATGAGGAGCATGAGCTCTGGTTCCTCGATGCGGTCACGCTCTTCAACCAACGTCGCCTGATCGCCCCGTTCCATCCCGGGGGGATCGGCCTCTACCGACTCGGTCAGGAGGATCCTGCCGTCTGGGATGTGCTGAGAATGAACCCTGAGAAGGCCCCGGATCTTCAGTCCATGGCCCGTCTTTCCAAGCTGTCGCTTGACGAACTCATTGCCTCGAGCGGCACCGGAGACTTTATCTCCGTGGGCGGGGATCCCCATGAGGGAGAGCGGCATCTGCAAACGCACGCTGACGGAGAATTGTCCGAGCAATACAACAAGCTCCCGATGCCCGAGAGCATCACGCGTCAGGGTGATCCCGGAAAGCACAAGGTGGCGCTGACTTTTGACGATGGTCCGGATCCGAAATGGACTCCCAAGATTCTGCAGATCCTCAAGGAGAAGAATGCGCCAGCCTCGTTCTTTGTCCTCGGGACGCAGGCCCAGCATTATCCTGATCTGCTGGAGCGGATTGTACGTGCAGGTCACGAGGTCGGTAACCACACATACACCCACCAGAATATTGCCGATGAGAGCGATGAGCAGATCGAACTCGAGCTCAATGCCACAACACGGCTCATCGAGGCGGTGACCGGTCACTCCACGGCATTTTTCCGCCCCCCCTTCGGTATAGATGGAACTCCCAGCCAACCCGGAGAGGTGCGATCGCTCAGGGTGGTCCGGGATCTCGGATATCTGACCGTCGCGGAATCGATCGATCCTGATGACTGGGAGAGGCCGGGTGCTCAGGCCATCCTCGATCGGGTCAAGAACCAGAGGGTGTCCGGAGGAGCTGTCATTCTGATGCATGATGGCGGAGGTGATCGCTCCCAGACCGTGGAGGCTCTTCCGGGGATGATCGATTGGCTCCGAAGTCGTGGTGACGTGATCGTGCCCCTTGGGGATATCATCGACCTTCCCCGCGATACGGTCATGCCCCCGCTTCGTGAGGAGAACCAGCCCCTCTCCGCGCGTTATGTTTACGGTACTTTCGCTGTCATGCGTTTCCTCGAGAATGCGGCCTGGACGCTCCTCGTCATTGTCACCCTCCTCGCGCTGCTCCGCGTTTTCTTCTACTGCCTTTGCGCACGCCGTCAGCGCCAGAAGGAGAAGTTGAGGGAGCAAATGATGGGGACCCTACCAGCTCCGGCTTCTCCGGTTCGCTATCTACCTGCCAGCGTCCTGCTCGCAGCCTATAATGAGGAACGGGTCATCACCTCCACCATCCGGCATCTCCTCGATTCCGATTATCCTGCGCCTCTTGAGATCATCGTGGTCGATGACGGATCCATGGATCGCACGGCAGAAGTTGTCGGGGGCATCGCTGCGAATGAGCCCCGAGTCCGGTTAATTCGTCAGCCAAATGGTGGAAAAGCCTCCGCCCTTGACCATGCTCTCAGGCTCGCGAGTCATGAGACGATCGTCATGATCGATGCCGACACCATGGTGGCGCCGGATGGCATTCGTCAGCTGGTGAACTCTCTCTCCGATCCGAAGGTCGGCGCGGTTGCCGGCTACATCCGTGTCGGCAATACGAAGCATTGGCTCGGTAGCTTCCAGGATCTTGAGTACACCGCGGCCTTTGAGATCGATCGCCGCGCGCAGGATCTCCTCGGCTGCATCACCGTGGCGCCCGGGGCACTCAGCGCCTTCCGCCGCAAGGCACTTCTCGAAGCCGGACCCATCACCAATGATACCCTGGCCGAGGACACCGACCTCACCCTTCAACTCCACCGCTTGGGATGGAAGGTGGTCTTTGCCTCGAAGGCCTTCGCTGATACCGAGGCCCCCGAGAGCGTGAAGGCGCTTGTTTCTCAGCGCTTCCGCTGGGCCTTTGGAACGCTTCAGTGTCTCTGGAAGCATGGCGACATGACTTTCAATCCAGGCTCCGGCTGGCTTGGTTGGTTTGCCCTGCCCTCGGTCTGGGTCTTTCAAATGGCTGTGGTGGCGCTGACTCCAGTGCTCGACTTAATCGTGCTCTGGTCGCTCTGGCTCGGTCGGGGTGTTGCGATCTGGCCTTATTTTGTCGCCTCGTTGCTCCTCGATATCATCCTTGGAGTGATCGCTCTCTCGATGGCTGGCCGACCATTACGGAAAGCATGGCTAAGTGCCCCCATGAGGCTTCTTTACAGACCCCTTCTTGGCTATGTCGTCTGGAAATGCATTCTCAAGGCACTTGGAGGAAGCTGGGTGCGCTGGTCCAAGCTCGACCGGACAGCCGCCGCAATTATTCAAAAAGAACAAGGGGGAGCAAAAAACCAGAGCCTCCCAACACTTGACTCATGAGAATTCTTATCACGAAGACCCCTATCGCAGTCATGTTGCTTGGCATTTTAGGCGCTGCTACCACGGGGCTAAGCGGAGCAACACCCTACCAACAACTTCAGATTCCGGAGAAGGGTGCCTACACTGGGGCTTATTGCGACTTCGGAGATGGGGAGGATGGCGTGACCTACGAAGCCCTGGAAGATTTTCAGCAACTCACGGGTAAGCCGATGGCTCTTGTTGCTCTTGGTTCCTTTTGGGGAAGGGGATCTTTTCCC
>CAIKYN010000125.1 GCA_903831635.1 uncultured Spartobacteria bacterium | reverse complement strand
CCCGAATTTGAAGCTGATTTTGTCGTCGTCGAAGCGCTGGTTGTAAGCCAGGCCATAAAAAATGAATCCCGTGCCGCCGTAGACCTGCTGCACAGTGAACTGGTTGCCAACGTGCTGGGCGGAGAGATTGTTTCCATTACGCTCCAGTCCGATGACGCTCAGCGTACCGCCGTCGTAGCCGAACAACGGCTTGGACTGAAACTCGAGATCGACGGTAAAGTTGTCACAATAGGTGAATCCGGCACTTTTTCCCCCGACCGGATTGCCGGCAAGATTCGCGGTATAGGACACGGAGGCATCCATACCGTGACTTGCCAGCGTGTCACGGAGTCCGAACCAGTTCATCGTGGCATAATCGGACTTGAGCCAGCTCTTGGTATTGTCACGCTGGGTCTCGTATGGCTCCCAGAAACGCTGCATATCCCAATTGAGCTCTGGAATTTGGTAGGGAATATTGAAGCGTAGTTCCTCATTCGGAGTGATCATGGCCGGCATAGGAATGTGGACGGTAGCCATACCGGGAACCTCGTTGGTCGTGATCAGCGAGGCTGCGAGAAGAAGTGGAAGCATCATGGTTCGTGAGTCAGGGGGGTTGGTTAAGTCATGAGGAAAACTCGGAATGTCATCACCGTGCAAACCCTTTTTCAGCATCAAAAGCCTGAGCGCAGATTGCTTCTTCAATTATCCGATGCTTGTCACAAGAATCTTCCAAGGGCATTGTTTATGGAATGCGTCACATCTTCGTCTCCGGTTGCTACGACATCATCCACGCCGGTCATGTGCAGTTTTTCAGGGAGGCGAAGGAGTTGGGTGATTTTCTCACCGTCTCCTTTGCCTCAAGCGATGTGCTCTGGACGCACAAGCAAAGGCGCTCTTCGCTCCCAGACGAGCATAAGAAAGGGATCCTTGAAGCCCTGAACATGGTGGATCAGGTGGTGATCGGAACCGGCACGGAGCATGGTCTCGATTTCCTAGAGGATTTTCGCCGACTTCGTCCTGATGTTCTGGCTGTCACCGAGGATGACCAGTATGGCGACAAGAAACGCGCGCTCTGTGCAGAGATCGGCGCCGAATATGTCGTTCTCCCAAAGACGCCTCCAAAATATGAGCCGGTCTCGACCTCTCAACTGGTGAAGTGGATCAGGGCCCCGAAGGATGCCCCGCTTCGCGTTGATTTCGCCGGCGGGTGGCTGGATGTCCCGCGCCATGCGCGACCCGGCGGCTTCATCGTGAATTGCGCCATCCAACCGAGGGTCTCCCTGCGAGACTGGAGCTATGAGCGGAACGCTGGACTCGGGGGCAGCGGTGCCTGGTCACTTCTTAACGGCAATACGGGGGTCGACGATGAGCTAGGTCTTGGTGTTGGATGGCAGGATCCAGCCGTGATCCGCGAAACCGGTCTCTGTGTCTGGCGTAGCGGGGCCAATCCCTCGCTGGAGCTCAAAACCGATGGCTCCATGCTCCAAGGACATATGGCACTCTGGTGGACAGGCATCTCTCACGACACTCCCGGTATGGTTGACCAACTCCGCGACTATGCGGCAATCGAAGCCGCTAGCCATATCGCTCGCGAAGGGGTCATCAAAGGAGATATAAAGATTCTCGCCCAAGGAATCACCGCGTCCTATGCGATTCAACTCGCGGAGGGAATGAATCCCCTTCCCGAAGCTACCGGCTCTCTCGGGCGCAAATACTCTGGCGGGGGATTCGGGGGATATGCTCTCTACGTCTTTGAAAATAAGGATGCGCGAAATGCATTCGTGAAGGGGAATGGCGCAGCGAGAGAGATTGAGCCTTACTCGAATTGGGAGTAGGTGGGAGTAAAGAATCCCCTCTCCCCTTAGTGCGCCTTCAGCGCATTTACGCTAGAGAGAATGCCTGAGATCATGGAATAGGCGACCACCCCGACAAAAAGTGCAACGATCAGGATCACTGCAGGCTGGATCAGTGTGGTGAGATGCTGGATTCGGGAGGTCAATTCTCGATCATAGCGTTTCGCGGCTCGAGCTAGCGAGCCAGCGAGATCCCCCGTCTGCTCGCCCACGGCGAGAATATCGAGCAGCACGGGAGGAAAGAATCCCGTGCGTCGCATTGCCGAAGCAAGAGAGCTGCCTTCACGTACCATATCCGCAACCTTCTCCAGCAATCCTTTAAGATAAACATTCCCCGTGGCCGCACGCATCAGATCCATGGCGGAAAGCATGGTCACCCCGTTGGAGACAAGCGTGGAGAGGTTCTGCATCAACTCGGCATAAAAGCGGGCCTTGAGCACCGGGCCTACCACTGGAACATCGAGTTGGGCGCGGTGCCACCAAGCTCGCCCAGCGGGGGTCGCGATCGCCATGCGCGCGCCCATGATAAGGGCGCCGATGAAGGCTGCGATCGCCCACCACCAATGAGCACAGAAAAGACTGGTCGTGATCAGAGCCTGCGTGATGGCAGGAAGTTTCTGCCCCGATTTGCCTAGCAGGACCGAAAGCTGAGGAACAAGAAATGTCAGGAAGATGAACATCAGCAGGATTGCCGAGGAAAAGACGATCGCAGGGTAAACCAGTGCCGAGGTCACTTTTTTACCCAACTCACCAACCATTTCGAGGTGCGCGCACTGGCGCTTCAGGATCTGCGGCAGAACGCCTCCCGCCTCTCCGGCAGCCACTAGGTTGCAATAGAGAGGGTCAAACGATTTGCCGCAGCCACGCAGGGCCTTTGAAAAGCCGACACCCTCGCGAACCAACTGCCGCAGGTGGGCCGCCACGACCTTGACCGGTGATTTTTCCTGGCGTTGTTCGATCACCTTGAGAGCACCCTCGAGTTGAAGACCCGCCTCCAGGAGTTCCGCCAACTCCTCGGTAAAGAAGAGCAGTTGAGGCGTGGTCAACTTCGGGAGATTTTCAGCCGAAGGGACCTCTCCGGCTTTCGTTTTTGCAGCAGCGGAAGACAAGGAAGCAAAGAGTGATTTTTTCCCAGTAGGTGCCGCTCCCTCCTCCGCAACACTGCTCGGTTGCATTCCCCTCTCGCGCAGCTTGCGATAGGCATCCGATCCTGAAATCGCCTCGATGCGACCATTCTCGGAACGTCCGGAGGCATCACGGGCTTTGTAGGTAAAAAAGGGCATGAGGATCGTGGCGTGTCTGAATCCATCGATCCCGACACCAGTATCCGTGTCAATGGAATTAAGAAACCGAACAGCCTCTCTATCTTGCAAGTAGCGAGGAAGAAATGCGCTCAACCCCCTGCTTAGCCTGAGAACTCTGAGGATAGCGTTCCTGCAACTGAAGATAGAGAGAAAGGGAAGAGGCGGGCTCCTTGCCTTCAAGTGCACGGGCTTTCTTCAACCCGGTTGCCAGATCCTCCACCCCCGAAAGCGTCTTCTCGCATAATGCCACCAGTTCCTTCCGCTCAGGATACTTTGACGACAAGGCGTCGGCTAACTCCCAGGCGGAAACCCTGTTGCCAAGGTCACGAAGTTGGATCGCCCTCTCCGTTCCTTCATGAATCGCGTAATACTCGCTTAAAGCTTCCACCAATTGTGCATGCCTGGCTGGAAGATCGGCCAAGACCTCCTCAAAACGAAGACGTTGCTTCGCGATTTCATCGATTTTTTGAGTTGCGTACAGCCGGTCGAATTCCTCCAAGCTGGAATTTTTAAGTTCGACGCTACCGGCAAATTCCTTGACCAGAACCGCGATGTCAGGATTTTTCGGCCAACTTTCCTCAGCAAGCATCAGCTCTTTCATGACATCCCCCGTTCTTCCCTCCTTGCCAGCAGTTCTTGCTGACAAAAGATGGGCTGAGGAGAGTGATTTTGCGGCTTGGATTTCTGCATGGTACTTTGTTGCATCGAAGTCGTCAGTGACTGCATTGATTTTCACCAGTAGGGACAGCGCCTCCGCGTACTCCTTGTCGGCCAGTGATTTTTCCAAGCTCCTCTGTAGTTGAGCAAGTTGTCTGATTTTTTGTTTCGAATTTTCTGAATAAGAGAGCACCTCCAGGGTATGACTACCTCTCGTCAATGCCGCAAGAAGATGACCCGAGGCTGCCAGCGTGTGATTGCCCTCTAAGAGAATCGTGCAACTCGAGAGATTCCCGTTGATAGCCTGGAGGTCTTGAGCTGAGAGAAACTCGATGGTGCCAAGTGCCGCCTTCCCATCCTCCGGAGCAATTTCCATCGTCGCATCACGACCGAGCCGCAGCGGTGGATCCCAATCTCCAAAGAGCCCACGATAAAAACGGACAGCAAGGATTGCCTCCTCATAATCCCCCTGCCTCAGGAACCGAAGGGCCAGTTCCTGAAGCTCTAACCGAACCTGGAGATCGCTTACTTGGCCTCCAAGATTGATTTGGGCGATCTCTTGATCAACCGCTGCAAGTTGTTGGGCTGCCTTACTCGTTGGAGTGGCTTGTGGAGTGGGTCGCTTGTGAGGCAGTGGCCCCAAATCCTCGATGCGTTGCTGTTGCTGTTTTTGCTCAATACGGAGATTCCATGAGAGAATTTCTTTTTGACGGAGCAATGCAGCCTCGGACGCACGCGGATTTTTTTCTCCTGCCAGCATGGAGGAAGCATTGACCACCGCACGAAGCAGGGCGCGACATCGCCCGTGATCCAAGGGATCGGAAGCCAAGTGTTGCAACAACTCATAAGCTTTACCGAGATCATCAGGAGGGGCAACACCGGGGCCGAGTTGACTCGCACATTGGTGTAGAAGCTTCATCCGAGCTTGGGCCGGAGTCGCCAGGATCGAGGGGGAGGCGAGATAGGCGTAAAAGCTCTCCTGAAGAGTCGCAGGATCCACAACCTCTGGTTTGCCAGCATGCCAGACAAGCCACTCCTTGCTATCGCTCCTGAGCGGGGAGTCCTGCGCCATCATCAGCGGGATAGCACCGATGTGGCAAAGCAGAGCGGAGTACGCCAAAAGACCCGGCAACTGAAGGAAGAGATCGAATCGACTCTTCATGATCTCAAAAGAATCAATCAGGAGGCGTCAGGCATGATCATCCTGACGAGACGCTGAATCCCCTGCTTGGAGAGATCACTCATGGGATAGCGGCTTTGGGAGCGGAGATACCAGGCAAGCGCAGAACCATATTCCTTCTTCTCCTCGTAGCTCTTTGCCTCTCTCACATCATGAACGAAATCAGGAGCCTGAGTAGTCAGGTCGGCCTTTAATTGGCTCAACTTCTGATCATCGGGATACTGCGAGAATGTGACATCAAGTCCCTCCCAGGCGCCCGCGTAATCCCCCCGACGAGCGATCTCCTGGGATCGCATGATGGAAGTCTCGATCTCCTGCATCCGTGAGAGCACCTTACGGAGCTTTTCTTGACGTTGCGATTTGCCACTCGAATCGTCCATGGCGAGCGCAGCAATATACTTCTCCTTATCATCGAAAATCTGCCGGTAGTTATGCTGCCCCTCGAGCTGGTCAAAGTCAGCAAGGGCCTGAACCTCGGGACGGGCCACATTGCCCAGTTTGCTCATTTCGGAGGAAAAACTTGTGACTTCGGGATTGTTGGGCCAGAGGGCGGCCGCCCTGGTGATCTGGGTCTGGACAGCCTGAAGGTCACCCTTCGACGCGGCAACCTTGGCTTGCGCAACTAACAGACTGCTTGCAGTCTTAACCCCCTGAAGCTTTGCAAGGATCTCCGCGTCGTCGAAGCTCGGGTTCATCTGTTTCATTTGGGCCACAACTTCCGAGAGCGCATCGATGTTTCCGGAATTGGCAGCATTCACCAGTCGGTTGCAGAGCTGGGCATAGGCGAGGGTCTTCCTCTTTTCATCTTGTGTGAGGAGGCGGACGCTAGGGAGATACTCTCCCTTGGTAAAGACGGAGGCTAATTGACTGGCGGCGCTTTCAATCTCACTCTTTTCGAGCAGGAACCTGTAGACCTTCACCCCTTCGTTGACATCCCGGATCACCTCGTTGGCAAAGGCATCAAGCTGGCTAAGGCTCTTGAACGTCCGACTGGCACCTTTCATGCCAGTGACAAAGGCATTTTCGGCGCTTTCCACACTGAGATTCTCAACCCCCATGTGGAGACCGGATCCCGAGATGGCACTCGCGTCCATACCGTTGTTATTATTGTAGTAGTCATTTCCCACACTGGCACCTGCACCTCCAGCACCGGTTCCAGCAGAAGCCCCAACTCCACCATGAGGACCGTTGTTGTTGCCCGAGCCAGCAGCCGTGGCTCCTTTGGGATTCGCATCAGCGATCAACTTCACCTGACCGGCGGCCTTGTTGTAGCCCATCTTGTCAGCCATCTGGGCGAATTGCTCCAGCGACTGGTCTCCATCATCGAACAGGGCTCGGTAGAACCGGTCGATGATGATGACGTGCTGATATCGTCGCTGCACGAAGAGTTGGAGAATGAGGGACTGAAGGGCAAACTTGGCCTGAAGTTCAGCGGAGGCAATCTGGGCTTGGTTTCTCTGAATGGTCTGCTTGAGAACGGCGACACTGCTCTTGGAGGGGTCCATCTTTGCCGTGCGGAGTTCGTTCTCGTTCGCATTGTTATCGGCCACGTCATTCTTACCGGGAGCAATCGAGGGGAGAGTGAGTGATTGAGCTTCGTGAAGCTGGTTGTATTGCGAGGCGCTAAGTTGGGTTTCGAGGGCTCTGTCGACCTCTGTCAGCTTCTGGATCTGAAGCCTCGCATTCGCCGCGGCGTAGACAGCGTCATGGATGGTGGTGCAATTGTTTGCATCGCTCTCGAACTCCGAGGCGAGAGGAAGCAGATTGAAGGCCTCATCCTGATTCTGTTTCGTAGCATTGCCCGGCGCGAGCAACTCCATGATTTTGTCCATCCGTTGGCGATAAAGTTTTGCATCCGCGGAGGTCTCCGCAGGCGCGCTCAGGTATTTCTCAAACTGAATTGCGAAGCCGGGGTTATTCCAAAGGGAAAGAAAGGTGTTCGGCTTCATGTCGACGATGTTTTTCTTGGCCTTTAAGTTGGCTTCGAACATCGCCTGGCTTCCGATGGCAAGATTGTCGGACGCTCCTGTTAGCGGGTTGCCCTCTTTGTACTGCTGACCCGTCTCATGAATGGTCTGCGCATTGGGGATCTGCGCGCTAAGACAGCTACAAGTGATGAAGAAAGCAGCAAGAAAACCACTGCTCTGAAACCTACACAATATCATGGCTTCCTCGCCTCCTCGACCTTAAGCAGCCCATCCTCAACGACCTTCACCTTCATCAGGTAATGCTGACCTTTCTGAATGGTCAGGTTGCCGAGTTCCAGAGGCACGAGAACCGGCAGCACGACAGGGGCTCCGTTCTTTGAGGAATTTTTAAGGATTACCGAAAAGAGCCTTCCCTTGGTCGGGGAATTTCCAAGGGCAGAATCAATCTCGGCGTCGATCTTGTACGTGTTGCCGCGCAGAGAGTTGGCGTTCTCATAATAGATCGAGGGGTCGAGTTCCTCGGTGGTCCTTAGGGAGGCATCGCCACCATTTTGACGCAGGCCATAAAAACCACCGCCTGCGGCAATCAGGACGAGTAGAACAATCAGCCAGAGGGGGAGTCCTTGGGACTTTTTTTGGCGGGACATTAGGGAACAATCACCCCCGCCTTCGGTAAATTCAAACCGAATCGGTCTCTTCGCCAATTTCTCACTGCGCTTCTCCACTAGGCTTCTCATCAAGGCTCGAGCCTGCGGATCTTTTTTAAATACCGAGTCCCGTCAGGTCCCAGCGTCGAAGGATCGATGAACGGATCTCCAAAAAAGCGGTCCCAAAGACGCTCCAGGGAGTGAGGCACGAGAGGATCAGACACGCACAGTTCCAAGGCCCTTTCATAAAATTCACGAGGCCTACTTAATACACCCTCCCGGGAGACCGAGAACTGGGCACCTCCCCGAAAATGAAATAGCTCCGGCGACGTGCCTCCGAATAACTCTTCGAACAATTTCCCTGTGGCCAGTTCGGTTCGCTCAGGATTCTTGCTCCAGGGGACAAACAGACGTCGTCCCTTGGGATCGTCCGTATCTTCCAGAAACCCATACCAGAGAAATGGGGAGGGGATTTCGCTTCCCGCAGCCAGAGCTGCCAGTCGGTCATGCAGATCCGGGGCATGATCAAAAGGCCGTCCTTGGCAGAATACAGAGATGGCGGGGAGCGAATCATACCTCGTGATGAGATGTGTCAGGTAGCTGTGCGCCTCCCTCCCGATATTCGGGAAGGGAAGCACGGATATCCCTTCTCTGGCATGGAGACTTTCGGGCATCGCCTCCGTGGAACCCTTGTTGTATACTGTGATTCGGAAAGAAGCAGGAACCCGCTTGAGCCATCGAAGATCCTCCTCGTAGCGTGCGACAACAAGTTCGATCGAAGTATCATCCGGGTGCTGGACCATCTCCCTTATTCCTTAATGAGCTTGGCCTCTTGCGGCTAGTTCCATTAAAAAACCGGCCCTACCCATGAACATACTGATCCTCGCCGCCGGATATGCGACCCGCCTGTATCCCCTTACCGAAAACAAGGCCAAACCTCTTCTTGAGGTAGCCGGCAAGCCGATGATCGAATGGGTTCTCGACAATCTCGCCCCGATTCCTGATATCGACCGCGTCTACGTCGTCACGAACAGCAAGTTCGCCAAAGCGTTCGAGGAGTGGGCTGTCGGATACAAGTCCCGGGGAGCCAAGATGGAGTTCACTATCGTCAATGACGGCTCCACGAGCGATACCGACAAACTTGGAGCTATCGGCGACATTCATCATGTCCTCAAGACCCAGGATATACTTCACCAGGATCTTCTGGTGGTTGCAGGGGATAATCTCTTCAGCCAACCCGTGCCGGGATTCGCGGAGGCCGCCAAAAAACATCCCGCAACACTCGCTCTCTACGACGTGGGGAACCTGGAGGAGATCCGAAAATACAATAACGTCTCCGTGAACGCTGAGAGCGTGATCACTCACTTCGAGGAGAAACCAGCCCACCCCACCACCACAAAGACCGGCATCGCTCTCTATTACTACCGCAAGGATGTCCTCCCACTCATCGACACCTATATCGCCGAAGGAAACAACCCCGATCAGCCGGGACGCCTTGTCCAGTGGCTCTACCCCCAGGTCAATGTGGGAACTTGGGACGTTCCTGGAACTTGGTTTGATATTGGAAGCAAGGAGACGCTCGTGGAAGCGAACGAGGTCTTCAAAAAGTTTGCCTGATTTCAGTCAAAGTAGGATTCAGTGGAGTCCACGTAGTAGGCACCGCCTTCCACCACCGGGCTCTGGGAATAATTCCCTCGGCCCGGGGCGGGAAATTGGGCGATGAATGATTCTTAAGCCAGCTTGAGCCTCTTGCTTCCGTGGCGGGTCTTTGCGACCACACTTCCTCGGCGGAAGAGATCCTGAATGGCAGCCAGCGTCTCGCGTTCGTTGCGTGCATAGCTGGAAACCGTGGCAACCAAGTCGCCGAGTGAGGTGATGTGTTTGGAGTTTGTGTGTATTTTCATGATGGGCTTGTTTCTGAGGAGT
>CAIKYN010000124.1 GCA_903831635.1 uncultured Spartobacteria bacterium | reverse complement strand
CTCAAGGAAGAGTTGGTCGCCCAGCTCAAGGCTGCCGGACACGAGGTCGTGGATTTCGGCGCTCATGAGCTTAATCATGACGATGATTATCCCGACTATGTTGTCCCCCTGGCCCGCGCCGTTGTAGCCGGAGAGGTGGAGCGTGGCATTGCGATCTGTGGGAGCGGTGTCGGAGCCTCGGTCTGTGCCAACAAGATCGAGGGAATCCATGCATGCCTGATCCATGACCATTTCTCAGCAAAGCAAGGTGTCGAGGATGATCATATGAATATCCTCTGTATGGGAGGCCGGACTGTCGGCCCCTGCGTGGCTTGGGATCTGGTGGAGACGTTCCTTAATGCCAAGTACAGCCAGGAATCGCGGCATCTCCGCCGTCTGGGTAAGGTTGCCCAACTTGATGCACGGGCTTCCTAGTCCCGTCTCTCTCATAAGCCCTCTTACGGGAAGATGAAAGATTCCCTTGTCCAGTCATTGAGGGATTCGGTTGTGGTTCAGGACTCGGAACTGATAGCCGGTTTTTTCTCTCCGGTTGGATTTGCCGGGACGATCCTAATTCTCATCATGATTAATCATGCACTCTTCGCAGAGTTGGTGTTCTTGATCCATGGGCGCTTCATGGATCCCCTTCTTCTGAAGGGGCGAGCCTTTCACGCGAGGCTTGTTGGCTATCTATGCATTCTGATCCTGATTTTGGGTCATCTCACGGAGATTGTCATTTGGGCTAGTTCCTTGGTTATGACGGGACTGATCCCCTCGATGAATACTGCCCTGTACTACTGCGGCAGTACCTACACCACGCTCGGGTTCGGCTCTGACCCGATGCAGAACGGTCGCAGCGCCATCACGGTCGTGATCGCACTCTCAGGCATGCTGACAGTGGCGGTTACCACGGCGATCGTGATGGCTCAGTTCGGTCGCTATCATGAGGCCCGTAAGATCGCTCGAACCAACGACGCTCGACACAACGCCTCGAAACCATGAAGTCCCGATCGAGTCTGGGGCCTGATTGGATCGAGTGTCCTCATTGCGAGGCTCCATGCCGGCGGAAGCGACTGCCAGACGGTTGTGAACTTCGTTGTGCGCGCTGTGGATCAACGGTGATTGAGCCGATCGGCAAAAAGACGTTCCAACCCGCATTAGCACTCTCCTTGGCGGGACTCTTTGCCTTGTGCCTCGCAAACATCAGCCCCGTGTTGACCTTTGATGTGTCAGGAAGGGAGCAGGCCGGCTATATTTTCACAGGTGTCAAGGAGCTGATGAACCAAGGGTATTGGATGATCGCGCTCCTTGTCTTCTTTGCCTCCATCTTTGCACCCGCTCTCTATTTGGCTTCGGTCTCCTATGTATCGGCTGCTTGTGCCTTTCGACTACGGTTGCCCCATGTCTCTCTCTGCTTTCACATCACGGATTGGGCCGAACCATGGAACCTGATTCCTGTCTATTCGATCGCCACGGTTGTTTCTGTCGTGAAGCTCCGCATGATCGGCGGGGTGACATGGAATGATGGTGCCCGCTGGGTCTTGGGCGTGGCAGTTCTGACTCTTCTAGCCCAACAGGTATTCGATCGGCGACTGGTCGAGCATCGCCTGGAGGCATTGGGTGCCCATGCTGGGAGGGAGCGGGGAGGGATGATGACCGATAGCTTCCGTGTCTCGACAGCCCGGGCACTCGTGACGACGGCCGCGCTTCTTTATATCCCCTCGAACATGATTCCTGTGATGACGATGACTGTTGCTGGAAAGACG
>CAIKYN010000123.1 GCA_903831635.1 uncultured Spartobacteria bacterium | reverse complement strand
CGGCGCCGTCTCCTCGATCCCAGGACTCAAAATAGCGATGTCATGGACGATGGAATCACGCGCCGCATCCACCCCGGTGAGTACCGTGATTCCTTCCTTCCGCAAGAGCTCGGCACGCTCCATCAGGATCGGCGACTCCCCGCTGTCACAGGCCGTCACCTTGGCACCTGATCGCTTGAGCAGGCGGGCAGCTGCCAGACCGCTGCGCCCCAGGCCGAGAACGACGGCCTTCTTGCCATTGTAAGGATTTGAGGCGGCGGCCATGGACATGGGTCAGCGAAGTTTCAGGGTGGCGATGCCAAGAAGCCCGAACACAATGGCCATGATCCAGAAGCGCACGGTGACGGTGTTTTCCTTCCATCCGGAAAGCTCGAAATGATGATGAAGGGGAGACATCTTGAAGATGCGTTTTCCAGTCAACTTAAAGCTGGCCACCTGAAGGATCACCGAGAGTGCCTCCGCAACAAACACTCCCCCGACGATGGCAAGCATCAGCTCCTGCTTGCAGCAGATCGCAAGAACACCAAGCAGACCACCAATTGCCAGGGAGCCCGTGTCCCCCATGAACACCTTTGCCGGATGGCAGTTCCACCAGAGGAAACCTAGTGCTGCGCCAGCCAGAGCAAGACTCACGACAGCCAGTTCGCCGGAAAAGCCGTAATACGGAATCTGAAGGTAAAGGGCCGCCTTGCTGTTTCCGGCGAGGTAGGTGAAGACGCCGAAGCAGATGCCGGCCATCACCGTGCATCCTGAAGCCAGTCCATCCAGTCCATCCGTCAGATTCACCGCATTGGAGGACCCGACGATGATCAGGAGATAGAAAATATAGGTCCAGAAGATGCCAAGGCTTAACACCGGTCCCTTCATGAACGGGATGTAGAGTTGCTGCGCCTGTTTGGCCAGCGAGGGAGAGAGCAGAAAGAATGCCGTGATTCCGGCGGCGAGAACGCACTGAAGCAGGAACTTCAGTCGGCTACTGATACCCGCGGAACTTTTTTTGGTAACCTTGAGCCAGTCGTCGTAGAAACCGATCGCTCCCAACGCAAGCACGGTGACGATACAGACCCAGACGAAGGGATTGTCTGGTCGTGCCCAGAGTAGGGTGGAGAGGAGTACGGCCGCAATCAGCAGGATACCACCCATCGTCGGGGTTCCACGCTTCCCTCCATGAAGTTCATTGAGACGATGCACCTCTTCGGCACTGCGGATTGGTTGCCCTAGCTTGAGTTCGACCAAGCGCCGAATGAGCGCATCACCAAACATCAGACAAATCAGGAAGGATGTCAGCCCGGCACAGAGTGCGCGGAAGGAGATGTACTGGAAAACATTCAGCATTTTTCCGATCTGCACCCCTTGCAGAAGAGATCCAAACTGTGACAGGTAATAGAGCATCGTGTGATGGGTTGGACGTTCAGTTGAAGTGTTGAAGAACCTCTTCCATGCGCGCACTCCTGCTGGCTTTCAGCAGGACCAGATCACCCTCGGAGGCGAGGGAGGAGAGAAGTCGGGCCGCAGCGGTATTGTCTGAAACGGTACGCACATCCGAAAGCCCGCCCCTCGATGCCGCCTCTGCCATCGCAGAGGCTTCGTCACCCACGGTGATGAGGGTCGAGAGCACTGATGCGGACTTGTTGCCCACGCGTTCGTAGCCCGCTGCTGCGTGAATCCCCAACTCCCCCATCCTTCCAAGAACCGCAATTTTCCTACCCGGGAGAGAGATTCCGCCGATCGTCTCGAGTGCAGCGATCATCGAATCGGGGTTCGCATTGTACGTGTCGTCCAGAAAAGTCACGCCACGCCGAACCACCCTGGCCAATCGTCCTGAATTCAAGGTCACCTCTGCGAGTCCTGAAACGCACTTCTCAAGCGTGATTCCGCACTGCAATCCAGCAGCAATGGCCATCAGGGCATTGCCAACCATGTGGCGTCCCGGCACAGGAAGCAGCGCCTCGGCCCGACCATACTCTCCCTCGATCAGGAAGCTCGTCTCGTCTAGGCCATATCGAATTCCCGTGGCCCGGAGATCTCCGCGATCGAAACCGACCTCAACGATCCTCGCCGAGGTCCTGGTGCGGAGCTCCCCGGAAAAATCATCCTCTGCGGGAATGATCGCACATCCTCCGGAGGGAAGTTTTTCCAGCAGGTCCCCCTTCTCTGCCGCGATCTCCTCCCGACTTCCCAGATGCTCGATGTGGGCGGTTCCGATACCCGTGATGATTCCGATCTCAGGCCTTGCGAGACCGGCAAGGGGTGCGATCTCGCCACGGTGATTCATCCCGATCTCCCAAACGGCTGCCTCATCCTCCAAATTGGCGCTCAGCACCGACAGGGGGAGACCAATCTCGTTATTCAGATTTCCCTGGGTCGCAGTCGTGCGAAGCGTCGTCCGCAAGACAGCGGTTGTAAAATCTTTGACGGAGGTTTTTCCACTACTACCCGTGACAACAACGGAGCGGAGTGAGAGCTGGGAACGCCAAGCGGAGGCTAGAAGCGTGAGAGCGGTGAGGGAGTCGGGTGTGCTCAGGATACCGAACTCCTGGGGAAGACCCACTGGGGGATCGCCGTCACAAAGTGCCCCACCGGCTCCTTTGGCAGCTGCTTCAGCAATGAAGTGATTCCCGTTGAAGTGTTCTCCCCTCAGGGCAACATAGAGATCACCGGGCTCGATCGAGCGGGTATCCTTCGCGATACGAAGGACAAGATTTTCGGGGTTTCCGGCAAGGAGCGCGGCGGCGCACATCTCGGCAACGGAAGAGAGGGAACGTGGATTCATCGTCTACTTTCCCCCCGATCATCAAAGTCTTTTCCCGCCATTGCGCGAGCTGTGACCCTCACATCATCGAAAGGATGACGTCCGGTCGCCGTCTCCTGATAATTTTCGTGACCCTTCCCCGCAACGAGCACCACATCACCAGGTGCCGCAGTCTCCACAGCCCGGCGGATTGCACTCTCGCGATCGACATAGCTTTCATGCCCCTGGACACGGAATCCCTTTCCTGCCTCGTTCATGATTTCCAACGGATCCTCTCCACGAGGATTATCAGAAGTCAAAATCACGCGATCGGAATATTGCTCCGCGGCGGCTGCCATCAGGGGACGCTTTGCGCGGTCGCGGTCACCACCACACCCAAAAACCGTAATGATCCTGGAAGGGTTCAACTGGCGAAGCGTTTTAAGGACATTCACCAGCGCATCGGGCGTGTGGGCATAGTCAACAAATGCCTGGAAATTCTTTTTTCCAGGAACACGCTCCAGACGTCCTGGAACCTGGGGGATCGTCGCGGCACCCGCGATCGCCCTGCGAAGTTCCAGTCCCATCGCCGAGGTAGCGGCCAGGGCGGCCACGGTGTTGTAAACATTGAACAGTCCGATCAACGGCGTCCGGACGAGATAACTTCTTCCCTTCGCATCCAATCGGAAAATCGTTCCTGTCGCGTTGTAGGCAATGTTACTGGCACGGAAATGACAGTTGCTCCCCTGACCATAGGTGATGATCGGCACTCCCTGAACACGGTCGAGAAGACGATGCCCATACCGGTCGTCGGAGTTGATGATCGCACGCCCTTTCTTTGCGGTCTGTTTGGAGAGCCCCGTAAAGAGGAGACTCTTGGCCTCGAAGTACTCCTCCATGGAGCCATGATAATCGAGATGGTCCTGAGTCAGATTGGTAAAGACGGCCGCATCGAACTCCACCCCGCCAACTCGATGCTGCATCAACGCATGACTCGAGACTTCAAGGGCAGCAGCCCGGAATCCGCCATCCCGCATGTCGGCAAGCATTCGCTCAAGATCGATCGACTCGGGTGTGGTCCTCGACGCAGGCTCGACAATGCCAGGAAGGATATACTCGATTGTTCCGACAAGGCCGCAGGGCCGTCCGACTGCATCGCAAAGATGCCTGATAATCCAGGCCGTGGTTGTCTTTCCATTCGTGCCTGTCACACCCGCTACGGCAAGCGAGGCCGAGGGGTTCCCATAGAAGGCTGAAGCCATCGCTGCCATCGCGACACGAGCATTGGGAACTCTTGCCAAAGGAACCTCGGGAATCTGACTCTTGGAGAGATCCTCAGCTGTCACGATCGCTACGGCCCCTTTTTCGATGGCCTCCCTGACAAAGTGGATTCCATTCTCCTTGGATCCGGGAATCGCAACAAAGAGATCTCCTTCGCGGACGGTTCGGGAGTCACAACTCAGTCCCGTGACTATCACATCGACACCTCCCATCACGGAGATCACCTGGGTCGATTGAAGAAGACTTTCTAGTTTCATGGTAACATTGCTCACCGGGCACTGACCGCCGTTCTACTCGCCCCCTGTTTCTCCTTCACCAAGAAGGCATCGGGCTCGGGATCCATGTCGAGATATCGTGCGGCCTTGGATCCGATCGTGGAAAAGACGGGTCCAGCAACCGAGCCACCGTAGTTGGCACTCTCTCCCAACTTCGCATCATCCACGATAACAATCCCCATGACTCTCGGTTTATTGACAGGAAAGAATCCAGCGAACGAGACAATGTAGCGTCCCTCAAGATATCCGCCATGGGGACTGATTTTCTGCGCAGTACCCGTCTTTCCGGCAACCCGATACCCCTCGATGCGGGCCAGCGGTGCCGTGCCCTGATTGCTCACGACCCTCTCCAGTGCATTGGCAATGTAGTTGGCGCTTTCGGGCTTCACTACTTGAGCGACGGGAGCATCAGGGAGTACGGCACTCCCCTCCCCTTTGCTTAGGACAAGTTTCGGTTTCAGAAGCTTGCCGCCGTTCGCGATTGCCGACATGGCCATGACCATCTGAATCGGCGTCACACTGATTGATTGACCAAATGCCACACGCGTTTTTGTTAGCTTGTCCCAACGATGTGGAGGGATCACCTGCCCTGGAATCTCACCCGGCAGAGGAATTCCCGTGCGAGTACCAAATCCGAATTTCCTGACATAGTCGTAGAACATCTGATCCTTCATCCGCAGCGAGATCTTGGCAGCACCGATATTGGACGATTTCATCAGGATCTCAGGGATACTCAGGTCTCCGCTACCGTGGTGATCCTTGATGATCTTTCCTCCGTAGGAAAAGTGTCCGTTCTCGCAGAAGATCCGCGTCTGGTCGTCGACAATCCCCTCATTGTAAGCAGCCGAAGTGACAACGATCTTAAAAACCGATCCAGGCTCATAGATATCAGAGATGGCCCGGTTACGCATCGCATCGGGCTTCGCCTGATTGAATTTGTTAGGGTCATAGTTTGGCCGACTCGCCAGGGCCAGGATCTCGCCGGTGTTGGGATCCGCGAGAATGGCCGTCGCCGAGGCGGGATGATTCGTCTTATAGGCCTCATCCACCTCACGTTCGGCAATCGCCTGCAGCCCCATGTCGATGGAGAGTCGGATATCCGAGCCGTTCTCGGGAAGTTGTTCCTGCCCTCGGTAGACCACGATCTCCCTTCCCTTGCGGTCATGTTCGATCATCCGAAAACCTTCCTGCCCCGTCAGCTCCGCATCGCAGGTCTTCTCGATTCCATCGGCTCCATGCCCGGTGTGATCGACATATCCCAACACATCGCAGAGCATTTCACCGTTGGGATAGCTCCTCACCGATCCCTCCTGGAGATAGAGGCCGTGGAGATTGGCTTTATCAAGGGCTCTGATCATGTCCTGAGCCTTCTCTTCGGAGACCCCTTTGCGAATGATCACATACTTACTCTTGGTTGTGAGTTTCTCCTTCAATTCCTGGAGAGGCATTTCCAGAAAAGGCGCCGCCACGGCGGCTACCGCCGCCGGATCATGGATGTGCGATCCATCGGCATAGACCATCTGCACGGGAACATTCACCGCAAGTTCCTCACCATTTCTGTCGAGAATGCGTCCGCGCCGGGCTGGGATTACTTTGCGGGTATCATTCTTCTCTGCGGCAATTGCAGAAAAATAATCGTGCTTGAGGACCTGCAAGTGTATCAACCGCCAAGCGAAGGCCGTAAAAATCAGGACAAGCAGGGCGCAGACGACGCCGATGCGCCCTCCCATGCGCTTCACCTGTTTACGGAGCGCTGGGGAACCCCGGGACCGAACCGGCTTTCCGGATCGCTCAAGGCCGTGCGCAGAACCCCATCAACT
>CAIKYN010000122.1 GCA_903831635.1 uncultured Spartobacteria bacterium | reverse complement strand
GTAGCGGATAACTTTAACATGTTCTCTTCCTGATGCCATCAGCAGGGAGAGAGCTTTTATTTCCTCCATCCAACGCTCCGGCTGGATGTGGTAGTCGGTTTTTGGTGAGGGGATTATGGCTGGTCAGGACATCATAGGGATGACGCACGATATAGATGATCCTAACTTCCGGGGGAATTCGCTGGATGGTCTGATAGGCAAGAAAGTGCCGCATGATCAGCAGTCGGGATGTCCGTGTGGCAAAGAGGCCGAAGGCTTCCACGGGTAGTTCCTGGGGAACGATATCCTGATCCTTAAGTGTGGAGAGGAGTTGCATCAGCACCCAGATGCCCGAGCGCCCGCAACCGATAACGAAAACCCGGTCGAAAAGACCAACAAGTTTGGTGATTTCTGCGAGGCGCTTTTCCAAGTTGTCGTCCTGCGCAAGTCGAATAATCTCATGTTGAAAAAGCAACTGGGGAACGAGTTGTTCAGGATTGTTAACCTGAATCTACAGGAGGGTCCTGTTCTCAGGGAGTTGCGGATTCATTCGTGCTGTCAAAGAGTCGAGAGTTGAGGTTCTCCTCTCTCAAAGGAGGGGAACGAATGGCTGATCCTGGTCTCAAGATCGAGGGCCGAAGGTCTTTGGTCTCGTGTCGTGAGTCAATATCGGCCAAATTCAGTAGAAACTAAAACTGATTATGGAAAATCCATCCGTTTGCATCATTTCACGGGTGATGACCATCGACCTGCCCTGGTACGCGCAGTGGCTCGAGCATCACGAGCGGTTGGGATTTGCCCATTTTCACCTGCATTACTGTGATGATGTGCACCTGCCGTTGGAAAAAGTTCTCGGGTATTTTCCCGGAGACAAGATGACGGTGACAAAACTCCCGAAGCGTCTGGCTGAGATTGATCTGATCCGCGATATCCCGCGCGACTTTGAAGCCGATTACGTGCTCTACATCGACTCTGATGAGTTCCTGATCCTGCCAGAGGGGGAAGACATCGGGACTTATCTGGCGGGGCATCCGGAAAACGAGCAGTTCCGCTTTCGCTGGCGGATGTGCGTTTCGGACAAACCGGTGAGCCCTTCCCTTGCGGAGCAGGCAAAAAAAATCCCTGCTTACCGAGTGGGTCAGTATAAGTCAATAACCCGACAGGATCTGCTTGCTGGGGTGGGCGACACTCATGATCCAATCCTCCGCAGCCCACTTTCCTCTCCACCACATGAGGAGGAGGGTGCGTACCTCCTGCACTTCGCATCACGTGGCCTGATCGATCCTTACCTTAAGGCGCGGGAACAGGGGCTAAACAACAATCACGCAGGAGACCGAGAGAAACTGATTCACTTCATGGATCCATCCCTAGACAGCATCGAATTAGATCGTATTCCGAAGAGGATTCTTGCGGCATTGGGGGAAGTTCAGTGCCTGAACACGCGGGAACAGATCGCTCTGAGGCCATCGCCATCGGTGGGAACTGATTTCAACCTTCTTGGAAAGCTTATCAAGGGAAGGGAGAGAGAAATCTTTTCCATACGTTGGGAAGACCTGAAACGTGCCGACTTATTTCAAGGGTTCTCAATAAGAGCGCAGCCCAAGTATGAAATCTGGCACTTTCTAAGTGCTCGGGCAGGAGAAAGAATTCCCTTGACTCGCCTCTAAAGCATGAAGTGTTACGGCACATCCCTTTTTAGGAAACCTTTCCGATGACGACTCGTAAAAACCCCAAAAAAGTCACCTCGAAGCCCTCAAGTCCTCGGTTTCTCTTTCTTCAAAACGGCCTTTATGCGGCTCATGGTCACTGGCTTCCTGAGGTCAAAGCATGGAGAAAGGCGGTGATGGCCGAGGGTATGGAGTGGCATTGTTTTGCTCACACAGAGCTTGCGCCTGATCTGGTAAAAGAGGCTGATGCGAAACCAGTTGTTCCCTTTCTCCCCGGCCAAGTCCGGAGAGGCCTCTCACCAATCCACCGCCTCGAAGCTTTCATGGATGGTTCGGAAAAACTCCCTAAAATCCTGCGGAAGTATTACCCGGGGGAACCGCGTTCTGATGATCTGCTCTATGTGGGGTACGCCACGGATGTGGAGATGATCGGGGTGGCTCGATGGTTGCAGGGACTCGAGGCGGATAAGAGACCAAAGATCGCTTTTACAATCCACCATCCCTCCCACGAATGGAAAGTCAATGTGAGCGCTCTGACGATTGAAGGTGATGTTCACCGGTGGGTTTATGCCGCAGGGAGCCTCGTGGCAGCCTCCCCGAGTGTTCGTTTTTTTGGAGTCCTTCCTGCCCTTTCCAAGGAGCTCTCCAAGTTAATGCAGGTCCCATTCAAGACATTACCATCCAACTGCCTGATGACGGAGGGCTTTGATCCTGATGATATTCAGCCTTCTTATGACGTGGGAATACTAGGAGGAAGCCGTTTCGAACAGGGCCTTGCCCTCTATCCAGAGCTCTTGCGCTCCCTTAAGGCTCTGAAGCCAGAAATTAGGGTCCTACTCCAATGCCAACCTGGACGACAGGAAGAAGGACTTCGTGCCATCCTGAAAAAGGATGGAACTGACAGTAGTGTATCAATGGTTTCAAATCGGGGAAGTTCCATGGAGCATCACCAAAGAATAGCATCCTGCCATCTCAGCCTGCTGCCTTATCTTCCCGAGCAATATTGCCTGAGAGGCTCCGGGATCTTTTGGGATTCCAACTGCGTTGGGAGGCCCGTGATAACCTCGGCCCAGACGTCGATGGGAAGAATGATACTTTCCGGAATTTCCTCCGGATTGGTTTTTCCGGGTATGGATCCCCCAAGGATCGCCGAGACGGTGTGCGAAGGACTCCGTAGAATAAATGAGCTTGAGCGTCGGGCGAGGGATCTGAGGCTTGGTTGGTGCCGCCGACTCTCGACTGAAGCCCTCCTGCACGAACTCTTGGCAAGCTTCAGTAAGTCCTGACCATTCATGGATTGTCATTCGGAGTGCGTCGGCAATGATATGCTCCCATGTTGAGCCACGAAGAGTCGACCATCCTTCGCAAGCATCGAGAGATGGCGTTTGCGATGCCATTGGAGTCAATCAATCCCGCGCGGATCGAACTTTTCGAGGCAGGAGTCGTACAACCTTATTTTGAAAGACTTCGGAGGGACGATCCGGTTCATTACACCGCTCATCATGAGTTCGGCCCCTACTGGTCAATTACCAAGCACGCGGATTTCTTGGCAGTGAGCGCCGACTACGCTGCTTTTTCCTCAGAAGGTGGAGTCAGCATCGTGAGCGGAGGGTCGATTGATGGTGTCTTCCCGATGTTCATGGCGATGGATCCTCCGGATCACGCGGTGAGACGGCGCACAGTGATGCCTGCATTCACCGGATCTGCTGTTGATTCGCTGGAACATCTGATTCGAAAACGCGCAGCGACTATCCTCGACTCGCTGCCGGTTGGGGAGGAGTTCGACTGGATGGATCGGGTCGCTATTGAGCTCTCGTCGATGACTATTGCAACGCTTTTTGATTTTCCACAGGAGCATCGGCGCCAGGTTATTCATTGGCTGAATTGCGCGATATCACCGATCGGCGCGAATCAGCTGGTGAAAACGCATGATGAAAAAGTATCCGTGCTTACGGAATTCAATAACTATTTCACAACACTCTGGAACAGGAGGGTCAATGCACCACCTGCAGGCGATCTCATTTCGTTGCTGGCGCACGGGGAGACAACACGGGCGATGGGTCCCAAGGAATTCTTCGGCACCATCATGCTGCTCATAGGGGCGGGTCAAAACACGACTCAAAATGCTATCGGCGGGTCACTGCTGGGGCTCAACCTCTTTCCTGAGGAGTATAAAAGGCTCCGTGCTGATGATTCCCTGGTGCCGGAAATGATCTCGGAGGCAATCCGCTGGCAATCCCCGCTGGCCCATGCGCGCAGGACGGCACTCGTCGATACCGAAATCAGAGGGCGAAAAATCCGTAAGGGAGATAAGGTGATTCTCTGGTTTCTATCTGCAAACCATGATGAGGAAATCTATCCCAACCCGGGTAATTTCGAGATCGGGAGAAAATTTTCCACGATTCCCACGACTTTCGGTCATGGGATTCATCGGTGTGTTGGAAACAGACTTGCTGAAATGCAACTCCGTGTACTCTGGGAGGAAATCCTGAAGAGGTTCCCGGAGATCATTGTCGTGGAGGAACCTGTAAGACTCCCCACGACATATATTGCCGGGTACCGCTCCATGAAGACTGTGATCCCGACCCGGAAAAACTAATCACTAAGAAAATCTTGCATATGATGAAACCAGATGAGGCCGATCTTCAGAAACTCCACCGGGAAAAAGCTTTTTCACTGCCCATCGAGGAGATTAATCCGGCGCAGCCTCATTTGTTTCAACAGAATGTGGTCTGGCCCTATTTTGAGCGCCTGCGTCGGGATGATCCTGTACATTACAGCGAGGAGCATGAGTTCGGCCCCTACTGGTCGATTACCAAGCAAGAGGATATTGTAACGATCAGCAGGGACCCTGGCGTCTTCTCCTCTGAGGGAGGGGTCACGATCGTTAATCAGGGTCTTGTCGAGGGGGCACTTCCAATGTTCATAGCGATGGATCCGCCC
>CAIKYN010000121.1 GCA_903831635.1 uncultured Spartobacteria bacterium | reverse complement strand
GTCAGCAATGACGGCCTCGGTGGTGAGGAGGAGTCCGCTGATGGAAGCGGCGTTCTGCAGGGCGCTGCGGGTGACCTTCGTCGGATCGACGATGCCAGCCTTCACGAGGTCGACGTATTCGCCGGTGGCGACGTTGTAACCTTCGTTGCCCTTGCCCTTCTTCACTTCCTGGACGACGAGTGCGCCTTCCTTGCCTGCGTTGGCAACAAGCTGGCGGAGAGGAGCCTCAACGGCGCGACGGATGATCTCGAGACCGACGGCCTCGTCACCTTCGAGCTTGAGGGCATCGAGGGCCTTCTGCGCACGGATGAGGGCGACGCCTCCTCCGGGGACGATGCCTTCCTCGACCGCCGCACGGGTGGCGTGGAGGGCGTCCTCGACGCGGGCCTTCTTCTCCTTCATCTCGGTCTCGGTGGCTGCACCGACGTTGATGACGGCGACACCGCCTGCGAGCTTGGCAAGACGCTCCTGGAGCTTCTCGCGGTCGTAATCGCTGGTGGTCTCCTCGATCTGGCGACGGATCTGACCGACGCGGCCCTGGATGTCAGAGCTCTTGCCGGATCCTTCGACGATCGTGGTGTTCTCCTTGTCGACGGTGATGTGCTTGGCACGACCGAGGTCCTCAAGGGTGATGTTCTCGAGCTTGATGCCGAGATCCTCGGTGATGCAGCGTCCGCCGGTGAGGACTGCGATGTCCTCGAGCATGGCCTTGCGGCGATCTCCGAATCCGGGAGCCTTGACGGCGCAGATCTGAAGGGTACCGCGGAGCTTGTTCACCACGAGGGTGGCAAGGGCCTCGCCCTCGACGTCCTCAGCGATGATGAGGAGTGGCTTGCCGCTCTTGGCAACCTTCTCGAGGAGCGGGAGCAGATCCTTGAGGGAGCTGATCTTCTTCTCGTGGATAAGGATGTAAGCGCTGTCGAGAGATGCCTCCATTCCCTCTGCGTTGGTCACGAAGTAGGGGGAGAGGTATCCCTTGTCGAACTGCATACCCTCGACGACGTCGAGCGTGGTCTCAATCGACTTGGCTTCCTCAACCGTGATCGTGCCATCCTTGCCGACCTTGTCCATCGCATCGGCGATGATCTGGCCGATGGTCTTGTCCCAGTTGGCGGAGACGGTGGCGACCTGGGCGATCTCGGAGCTGTCCTTCACCTTCTTGGAGATGCGGGCAAGCTCGCTGACGATGGCCTCGACGGCCTTGTTGATACCGCGCTGAAGCGAAGTGGGGTTGGCACCGGCGGTGACGTTCTTCAGACCTTCCTTGTAGATAGCCTCGGCGAGAACGGTCGCGGTGGTGGTTCCGTCACCGGCGATGTCGCTGGTCTTGGAAGCAACCTCACGGACAAGCTGGGCGCCCATGTTCTCGAAGGGATCCTCGAGCTCGATCTCCTTGGCGACGCTGACGCCGTCCTTGGTGATCGTGGGGCTGCCGAATTTCTTGTCGAGGATGACGTTGCGACCCGAGGGCCCAAGCGTTGCCTTGACTGCCTTGGCGAGTTTCTCGACGCCGCGCAGGAGTGCGTGACGTGCGGTCTCGTCGAACTGGAGTTGTTTAGCTGCCATAATATTCTTCTGTGTGTTGGTTGGTTAGATTGGTTGATTAGCCGATGATGCCGAGGATGTCGTCCTCGCGCATGATCAGGTAGGTTTCGCCGTCGACCTTGACCTCGGTTCCGCCGTACTTGGAGATGAGGACGGTGTCGCCCTTCTTTACGGTGAAGGCAATCTTCTTGCCCTCGTCATCGAGTTTGCCGGTGCCGAGAGCAACGACCTGAGCCTCTGTCGGCTTTTCCTTGGCGGTGTCAGGGATGATGATCCCGCCCTTCTTGACTTCCTTCTCTTCGATCGTCTGCACGAGCACACGGTCACCGAGAGGTTGGATTTTTACTGCCATGGTGTGTTTTTCCTTTGTTTGTGGGTTTCTAACGAGTGCCCCGACCCGCACCTGCGGGGAGGCTTGTTGCTAAATTTTTGAGGCGTTGAAAGATTAGAAGGTTAAAGAGTGTGAAATCAGGAAATCCGATTCCTTGTTCTTACTTCTTTTCCTTGTCCTTCTTGTCCTCATCGACCATCTCGAACTCGGCGTCGACGACATCCGCGTCCTTCTTGGGCTCCGAGGCTGCGGCACCTGCTCCAGCTGCTGCTTCAGGTCCGGCTCCGGCACCCGCTGCGGCGGCGTTCTTGTAGAGCTCGGCGCTGACTTCCTGGAACTTGGTCTGAAGAGTCTCGTAGGAGGACTTGACGGCCTCGATGTCGGTACCCTTGAGGGCCTCGCGCACCTTGGCGATCTCGTCTTCGATCTCCTTCTTCTTGGCGCCATCGAGCTTCTCACCGAGTTCGGTGAGCTGCTTCTCGCACTGGTAGGCGAGCGTGTCGGCGTTGTTGCGGATCTCGATGCCTTCCTTAGCCTTGAGATCGTCCGCAGCATGGGCCTCGGCCTCACGCTGCATGCGCTCAACCTCTTCCTTGCTGAGTCCGCTCGATCCGGTAATAGAGATCTTCTGCTCCTTGCCTGAACCGAGGTCCTTGGCGGAGACGTTCAGGATACCATTGGCATCGATGTCGAAGGTGACCTCGATCTGAGGTGTGCCACGAGCGGCTGGCGGGATACCATCGAGATGGAAAACGCCGAGCTGCTTGTTGTCGCGGGCGAGCGGACGCTCTCCCTGGAGAACCTTGATCTCCACACCGGGCTGGTTGTCACTGTAGGTTGAGAAGACGTTGCTCTTCTTGGTAGGGATCGTGGTGTTGCGGGGGATCATCGGGGTGGCGATGCCTCCGGCGGTCTCGATCGCGAGGGTGAGCGGGGTGACGTCGAGAAGGAGAACATCCTTCACGTCGCCGCGAAGCACGCCGCCCTGAATGGCCGCACCGATCGCCACAACCTCGTCAGGATTCACACCCTTGTGGGGTTCCTTGCCGATCATGTTGCGGGCGGTCTCGACGACCTTCGGCATACGGGTCATGCCACCGACAAGAACGAGCTCGTTCACATCGCCCTTCTTCCACTTCGCATCGGCCAAGCAATCCTCGACGGGCTTGATCGTGCGCTGGAAGAGATCGTCTGTGAGCTGCTCGAGCTTCGCTCGGGTAAGCTTCTTCTGAATGTGCTTCGGACCGCTGGCGTCGGCGGTGACGAAGGGGAGATTGATCTCATACTCCTGGGTGGAGGAGAGGGCGATCTTGGCCTTCTCGGCTTCTTCCTTGATACGCTGGACGGCGTCGGGCTGCTTGGTGAGGTCGATGCCTGACTCTTTCTTAAACTCATCGATGATCCAGTCCATGATGCGGTGATCCCAATCATCGCCACCCAGATGGGTGTCGCCATTGGTGCCGCGAACCTCAAAGACACCGTCTCCGAGTTCAAGGGCCGAGATGTCGAAGGTACCGCCACCGAGATCGTACACGGCGATCTTCTCGTCAGCCTTCTTCTCGAGTCCGTAGGCCAGGGAGGCAGAGGTCGGCTCGTTGATGATGCGCAGAACTTCGAGACCGGCGATCTTGCCGGCATCCTTGGTGGCATTACGCTGGGAGTCGTTGAAGTAAGCGGGGACGGTGATGACCGCTTGGGTGATCTTCTCACCGAGCTTCGCCTCGGCGTCGCTCTTGAGCTTCGCGAGGATCATCGCGGAGATCTCGGGTGGTGAGAAAGCCTTGGGCTTTCCGTCGATCTCAACCTGAATGTGGGCGTCGCCGTTGGCGGCCTTCACCAGCTTGTACGGGACGCGATCCTGCTCGCCGCGGCACTCATCGTACTTGCGGCCCATGAAACGCTTCACGGAGAAGATGGTGTTTTGTGGGTTGGTGATGGCCTGGCGTTTTGCAGCCTGACCGACAAGACGCTCGCCGCTCTTGCTGAAAGCAACAACCGATGGGGTCGTGCGGGCGCCTTCTGAGTTTTCCAGAACAACCGGCTCCCCACCTTCCATGACAGACATGCAGGAGTTGGTCGTTCCCAAATCGATTCCTAGGATTTTAGACATAGCAGCTTAAACAAAGCAAAGGGCATGCCCGATTGATAGATCTGTCACATCTCTCTTTATTATAAAGAGATAGGTAGATTACGCTAAAAGCACGCGCTCCAAGAAGGAGTCACAATGTCTCTATTGTGAGCCAGCAGCCAATTTCCTGAGACTCTCTGTCTCACCCAGGAACTTAGCAGCAGCCATCTTGAAAAGCGGGGTGAATTCCTCAGGCGTACGCTCCACCCAGCGACGAATCTGTTCCACTGGGAAAAAGGCTCCGGTCTCGACCTCGCCAGGGGCGAATAGGAAGGGTCCATCGCAGATGCCCACCAGATACTCCACAAACTCAAACTCGGTCTCGGGCGTGGCACCTACCTTCCAGAACTTCACCAGCGGGCAATCAGCCCCGATCTCCTCCCTCATCTCGCGGTGACCTGCCACCTCATAGGTCTCACCGCTATCCACATGACCTGCCGCACTCGAGCACCACCGGTCGGGCTGATTGATCTTCCAGGGGGAACGTTTTTGCAGAAAAAGCTCCCCCCGAGAGTTAAAGATCCAAAGGTGAACCGCCCTGTGTAGAGAGTTATTCACATGCACGTCACTTCGAAGGCGCGACTCAAGAATCCGGTCATCCGAGTCGACCACATCGCACATCTCCAGAGGATGATCATGACCCTCCGGTGTCACATGAAGAGCCAGATCCGCCCAGTCATCCACAGGCAAATCTTCGGCCCGTGCAGTGACGGGATATCCCTTGGCCGAGGCCCACTCCTCCCAGACTCCAGAGGGGAGTTTCAGGAGAGAACGGAGCTGTTTCCGTCGGGAGGAAAAACCCTGGCGCACGAGAGTCGAAAACCCCACGGGATCAGGATTAGGAAGACCCTTCACGGGACGCTTGCTCACCTCGATCACCGCCGACTCAACAGCAGGCCGCGGCCAGAAAACATCCGGGGGAACAATGCGGAGTTTTCGCACCGCCCAGCGCCGCCCAAGCTGCACCGTGAGCGCAGCATAATCCTTGTGCCCAGGCGTGGCCGCAAGGCGCTCCCCAACTTCCCTCTGTACCATCAGAACAAGTCTGGATGCGGGTGAAGCGGCCACGGTGAAATGTGAAATGATCGCCGTCGAGGCGCTGTACGGGAGATTCCCCACCATTTTCACAGGGCCGTAACCAAAGAGAGAGAGGAGGTCCGTTTTCGCC
>CAIKYN010000120.1 GCA_903831635.1 uncultured Spartobacteria bacterium | reverse complement strand
CGGGTGACGCGGAAGAGATGCGCACCAAGCACCTTGACTCCATGGAAGAGGGTTCCCACGTAGTGTTTGATGATGCTGCCAAGGAAGACAAAATCATGGCCCTGCTCCTCCGTCTGCTGAGAGAAGGGAACGACTCGCGGCAGGATGCGCGGCACCTGGACAACGGCCAGATCGGTATTGATTCCCTCTCCCTCCAGATGGACGATGATGTTCAGGCTCTTGTTAAGAAGCTGGGGAAAGGGATGTGAAGGATCAATGGCTAACGGTGTGAGCACCGGAAAGATCCGCTCGTGGAAGAATTTCTCAAAATGCGCGTGCTCCGACTCGGGAACGTCGGGGAAGTTATGAAACTTGATGTTTTCCGCCGCGAGGCCGGGCTCGATTTCCTCATTCCAGCAGCGGTACTGGTCATCGACCTGCTTGCGGGCACGCTTTGCGATCGCTGCAAGCTCGGACTTCGGAGACATGCCATCCGGGGCTAGTGCGACAGAATTCATCTGCACCTGCTGCTTGAGGCCGGCCACGCGCACCTCAAAGAACTCGTCGAGGTTCGAACTCACGATGCAGAGGAATTTCAGCCTCTCCAGCAGAGGGTTCTCCTTGTCGAGTGCCTGATCAAGCACGCGCTGGTTGAACTCCAGCCAGCTAAGTCCCCGGTTGATGAAGTGCGAGTGATGCCCTTTTTCCATGAACCTCTATGGTGCGATGTCTGATGGCAGGGTCAAGGGGGGATTTGTGACAATGCGGCGACATTCAATACGGTCATGGGTTAAAAGGGTTAAAAAGAGTATATCGTTAAAAATGGCGGGATCTGGCAAAAACCTGCATCCCTCCCCTTGTAACTTTTCTAACATTTTAACACTTTCATTACTGATGGATTCCTTCGATCAAGCCTTCTGGCAGAACTGGCAGCCGACCATGCGAGCGTCCCTCTGTTTTATCCTGAGAGAGGGTCAGATCCTGATGATCCGGAAGAAAAGGGGGCTTGGCGCGGGTAAGATCAACGGTCCTGGCGGTCGTCTGGAGCCTGGGGAGACACCCCTGAAGGCCGCGATCCGCGAAACCCAGGAGGAGCTTTGCGTTACCCCACTAAATCTCTGGGAGAGAGGAGAACTCCATTTCCAGTTTGTCGATGGCCTTGCGCTTCATTGCGCCGTCTTCACAGCCGAAGGATGCATCGGCGAACCAAAAGAAACGGACGAAGCAATCCCACATTGGATGGACCCAACAGCCATTCCCTACCACGACATGTGGCAGGATGATCAGTACTGGTTGCCGGGGATGCTAGAGGGAAAGCGGTTCCGCGGATACTTCCACTTTGATGAAGACACGATGCTCTCCCACCACATCGACTGGTTTTTATAAGATCGCGTTATGAGATCTATGCTCCCCGGGTATTTGGGTAGGAAATCCATGACCAGTCCTTTCATTCAATAGGATCACAGGTGTAATCAAGGTCGAGCAGGAATTGTTGTGCATTACCCGGGCTTGATTCCGAGCTTTTGCTTCTGGTGCTTGATCTGGTCAAAAACGTCCGGATCCTTGGATCTAGGCTTGTCGATTCACTTACAAGCTACGCATCCACAGCCAGACATTTCCGTTCGAGCGTCGCTCATCCGTTGCCCGTAGAATAAGCGGCTTTCCCAGGAGTCTCGCCATCTCCCCTCCATGCTTCTCAATCCAATGGAGACGGTTTTCAGAAGAGACTCTCCTGATCAGATGGGTTGCTTCAAAGCGACTCCTTAGCTTTGCTTCGACGGCGCTCGGGGTCCTCTGTTGCTCATGAACTTCAACCAAGATGTCGCTTTGGAGAAGCGATGGTGCGAGCGAGGGGTTTAGCAAATCCTCTTCACCCCCCTCGATATCACAGACGACCAGCGTGCGCCCGGATGAAAGCATCTTCAGATCTTGATGCCTGCAACGAGAGGCTATTTTCATCCGATGCTCCACCCTATTAAGACGCCCCAGTCTTCTTGTCTGCCCACGGGAAATGAAATCCATATCGAATGCGAAAATCCGGGCCCGCTTGTGGAGCAGAGCCAAACCCACGGCGTAATATCCCTCTGCACAGCCAATGTCGACGATCGTGTCATAGGGTTTAGCATGAACCTCTTCCATCACCCCATGAAGTTCAGCCTCGTAGGATCCCAACCATTTGGGCGTGATCGATCCCCAGACAGGTTCGTCAAAATATCTCATGCCTTGGAAGGGACCACTTTGAATCACCATAGGCTGAGCGTCGGAAAAAAGCTTTTCTCTCACTTCGATGTGTAGAGGCGAAAACTGTCGTTTAAAATACTGCCTGTTTCGGATGGCGCGGATGGCTTCAAAAACTCCAGAGGCATAGCGTTCTAAAAACTGACGTGCGTGCCGTCGCATAGTTGGGAGGGGGAAACGCCTTAATTGCAATAGCAAATGAAGATCCGCGCAAGTTACTTACCCATCTTCTTTACCTCGGCCTCGTCCTTGAAGGTGAGGGCGGCGGAGTTGAGACAGTAGCGGAGTCCCGTCGGGGCTGGACCATCCTCAAAGACATGGCCGAGGTGACCTCCACAGCGGGCGCAGAGGATCTCGGTTCGGACCATGCCTAAGGAGACATCGCGGATCTCAGTAATGTTTTCCGAGGCAAAGGGGCGGTAAAAACTGGGCCACCCTGTGCCGGAATTGAACTTTGAATTGGAAGCGAAGAGAGGCAGAGCGCATCCAGCGCAGAAGTAGACGCCATCCTTGTGGTTATCAAGGAGGTTACCGCAGAAGGGTGCCTCAGTTCCCTTGGCACGCAGGATGCGATAGACCGAGGGACCTAGTT
>CAIKYN010000119.1 GCA_903831635.1 uncultured Spartobacteria bacterium | reverse complement strand
GTGGCACTTGCCATCATCGCCGCCATTCTCTTCCTGGTGGGCATCGGTGGTTGGAAGGCAATGCAGATCTCACAAGCCATCGCCATGGGAAAATCCTTCAAGATGCCTCCTGATGCGATCACCTCCCTGAAGGTCTCGAAGGAAACCATTTCCCCGGTTCTTGAAACGGTTGGTTCCCTCTCCTCTCCCCAAGGAGTGATGCTGAGCGCGGATCTGCCCGGCATTGTTACTACGATCAGCTTCGAATCAGGTTCCCACGCCACCAATGGTCAACTTCTCGTTCAACTCGACACCCGCCAGGAGGAGGCCCAACTCCGAACCGCAAAGGCAAAGCTTGATCTCGCGCGCCAGAATCTAGATCGAGCACGAGATCTCAGCCAAAAGCATGTCATCGCCCAGTCGGCCTTCGACGAAGCGAAAAGCCAGTACGACGCTGCGGTCGCCTCTGTGGATGAAACTCAAGCGATGATCGACAGGAAAACCATCCGGGCTCCCTTCGAGGGGTTCATCGGCATCCGCCAGATCAATGCCGGCCAGTACGTGAAAAGCGGTGATCCGATCGTTCAACTTGAGTCCCTCGATCCCATCTATGTGAACTTTGCTCTCCCTCAGCAGAACCTGGCCAACCTCCGTGTGGGGCAGGCCGTCCAGCTCAAGGCCGACGGCATCCCGGACAAGGTCTTCAAGGGATCGATCAACGCCATCAACTCAGCCGTCGATGCGACGACACGCAATATCCAGATTCAGGCGACCATTCCCAATCCCGATCATGTCCTCCGCTCTGGAATGTTTGCCGGCGTGCAGGTCGTTCTCCCCAGCAGGGAGAGCGTTGTCATGGTCCCTGCAACAGCGGTGCAATTCGCTCCTTATGGGGACTCCGTCTTTGTGATCAAAACGCTCAAAGACCCTCAGGGTAAAGAATTCCTCGGCGTGAAAGAAGTGGTCGTTACCCTCGGAAAAACCAGAGGAGACCAGATCGAGATCGTCAAGGGGCTCAATCAGGGTGATGAAATCGCCACCTCCGGCATCTTCAAGCTCCATGAAGGTGGTGCCGTCAAGGTGGAGAACAGCGTCCAACCGGGCAACAATCCCGCGCCGAAACCGACCGATAGCTAGGCCCAGCCCCCGGCCGTTCCGCATGAAAATCACCGACCTCTTCATCAAGCGCCCCGTGCTGGCGCTTGTCATCAACATGGTAATCCTCCTAGCGGGGTTCCAGTCGATCCACTCCCTCAACATCCGTCAATATCCGCGTAGCGACATTGCGGTCATCAAAGTCTCAACAGTCTTTGTCGGAGCGAATGCCGACCTGGTCCGCGGCTACATTACCACCCCGCTGGAACGCGTGATCGCGGCAGCCGAGGGGATCGACTACATCGAGAGCACCAGCGATCAGGGACTCAGCACGATCACGATCCACCTAAAGCTGAACTACGACCCGAACGCAGCCCTCACCCAGATCCAGGCGAAGCTTGCCCAGGTGCGCAATGAGCTTCCCCCCGAGTCCGAGACTCCGACGATCGAACTACAGAACGCGGATGAACTCCGGGCAGCCATGTACCTCGGCTTCGCTGCACCCGATCTCCAGCCCAATCAGGTGACCGATTACCTGACTCGCGTCATCCAGCCCAAACTCACCGCAATCAACGGCGTTCAGCGTGCCGACATCCTCGGGGCACGCGTCATCGCCATGCGCATCTGGTTGAAACCTGATCGCCTTGCCGCACTCGGCATCTCGGCGACTGATGTCCGGAAAGCTCTTCAGGCAAACAACTACCTCGCCGCAGTGGGGAAAACCAAGGGGACCATGACGGCGATCAACCTGATCGCCAACACGAACCTGACCTCACCGGATGAGTTCAAGCAACTCGTTGTGAAGGAAAAGAACGGAATTCTCGTCCGTCTCCAAGACATCGCCGATGTCGAGATGGGAGCCGAGGATTATGACTCGGATGTACGCTTCGACGGGAAGAATGCGAAATTCATCGGCATCTGGTGCCTTCCCACCGCCAACACCCTCGATGTCTGCAAGAGCGTCAGGGAACAGATTCCGGAATTGCGGAAGCTACTGCCTGCGGGAATGACTCTGGAAGTCCCCTACGACTCGACCGACTTCATCCGGGAAGCCATTCACGAGGTCTTCAAGACACTCTCCGAGACCCTCCTGATCGTTGTCCTGGTGATCTTCCTCTTCCTCGGCTCGATCCGTTCCGTGCTTATTCCCCTGGTGGCTATCCCCATCTCGTTGATCGGCGCCGTCTTCATCATGGCTGTCTGCGGATTCACCATCAATCTGCTAACCCTTCTAGCCATCGTGCTGGCGGTCGGTCTTGTCGTCGATGATGCCATCGTCGTGGTGGAGAATGTCGAGCGGCATCTCCACGAAGGACTCTCGCCGTTTCAGGCAGCACTTCAAAGCGGGCGCGAACTCTTCGGCCCGATCATCGCAATGACCATCACTCTCGCCGCCGTCTACACGCCGATCGGCATTCAGGGAGGGCTGACCGGCGCACTCTTCCGCGAATTCGCCTTCACCTTGGCAGGTGCGGTGATCATCTCGGGCATCGTCGCCCTCACGCTCTCACCGATGATGGCGTCCCGTCTGCTAAGACGCGGGGACGATACGCGCGGCTATGCCGGATGGGTAAACCGCCGTTTCACCTCCCTACAGCATGGATACGTCGCGCTGCTTGCCTCGATGCTCCGCCATCGCGGAGCAGTGCTGACTATCGCCGGATTCTGGATCCTGATCCTACCGATCCTCTATCTCTTCTCCCCGAAGGAGCTCTCTCCTAAGGAGGATCAGGGAATCGTCTACACGATCTTCCAAGCCTCTCCCTTCTCGACGATCGATCAGACGATCCTCTATTCAGAGATGGTCCGCGACAGCTTCCTCAAGATGCCTGAGACGTGGCATACCTTTCAGATCATGAATCCCACGGGTGGGTTCGGAGGCATCCGGACGATCCCATGGAGTCAGCGCAAACGTAGCTGCGATATGATTGCGGCTGCTCTGGGTAAACTCACCAGTGGGATCCCGGGTCTGCGTGTCATCGCCACCACGCCACCGGCCCTCCCGGGAGGAAGCAACTTCCCGGTTGAATTCGTCATCTCCTCCACGCTCGAACCCCGACAACTCCTCGATGCGGCGAATGACCTCGTCCGGACAGCCTTCGGAAGCGGCATCTTTATCTTCGCCGATACCGACCTCAAATACGATCAGCCTCAGGTCGAAATTGTCTTTGACCGCAACAAGGTCTCCGCCCTGGGGCTCGACCTTCAGCAGGTCGGTTCCGACCTCTCCACGATGCTGGGAGGGAACTACGTGAACCGCTTTAGCATTCAGGGACGCAGCTACAAAGTGATTCCCGAACTCAAAAGGGAAAACCGTCTCGATCCCGATTCCCTAGGCAAGATCTTCGTCACTGGGCCCGGCGGGCAACTTATTCAGCTGGCCACTTTCTCCGAACTCAAGCGGAGTACGGTCCCTCGCCAAATCAACCGATTCCAGCAGCTCAACTCGGCCAAGATCAGCGGTATTCTTCCCCCCGGCATCACCATCGACATGGCGCTTAAGGTCCTCGAAAAGCGTGCCGACCAGATCCTGCCTCGCGGATTCGTGATCGATTACGCCGGGGAGTCACGCCAACTCCGTCAGGAGGGTAACAGCCTCGTGATGACGATGGTGATTTCATTTATCCTGATTTTCCTGGTGCTGGCGGCGCAGTTCGAGAGCTTCCGTGATCCCTTCATCATCCTCTTCGGATCTGTTCCGCTAGCCCTCTCGGGAGCTCTCCTCTTCACATTTTTGGGAGCGACCACGATCAATATCTACAGCCAGGTCGGACTGATCACGCTCGTCGGACTTGTCGCCAAAAACGGAATCCTGATCGTTGAGTTTGCAAACAACCTGCAGGAAGGCGGCATGGAAAAGTGGCATGCCATTCTCACTGCTGCAGGCACACGACTTCGACCCGTCCTGATGACGACGGTTGCCACCGTGGTCGGTCACACCCCATTGATTCTGGCGAGTGGCCCTGGAGCCGGTGCACGCAATAGCATCGGCATCGTACTGGTGAGTGGCATGATCATCGGCACCCTCTTCACCCTCTTCGTCGTTCCCTCGATCTACCTCTTGGTCTCCAAACCCAAGAAGGCAAATCCCTCTAGGGAGCACCATGCACTGCTCGGAGATACTCCCGTGATCCTTCCCCTGGGGGAAAGGGCGTGATCAGTAAAACTCGCCCCTAATCCTTCCGGAACCCGGAAATCACGGCAAAGAGCAGAAGAGCAATCGTGCAAAGAACCGATCCGGCCCCGATCAAGGCGAGAATGTCTTTTGCGGTTTCATAGAGAGAGTGTCCGTGCATTGGTGAGACAATAGCACCAAGAAAGTACCCTTCCAATAAAAGTTTTACAGCGTTTTATAACCTGAACTTGATCACCACTTTATGAATCGGCGCAGGCTGATCAATCATGACTCCCGGTTGATGACCATCCCGGGAAAGAAAAATTGCAAAGTCACCTTCGCTTAATTTCATCCGGGAGGATGATCCCGCGGGAGCCTCGTAAAACTCGGCATCCTTCTCAGGATTGTAAGGGGTTTTGACCACCAGAGATTCCCTCAAGGCGTAGCCGATCTCTTCGACGCCGGAGACGATATACTGAATGTCACCATGCACACGGTGCGTTTCCCATTTCTTCTCCGCCGCCGGAGCAGTGACATAGCGCTGAACGATTGCCACAAGATCCGGGCCTCCGATCTCATAGCGGCCATCAGGCGTCGTCGTATCGTAAGTCGTCAGCCAAGAAAAGGCTCGGGAGAAGGAGGGAAGAAGCCCCTCGTAGGAGGCCGCGTTGGAGAGCTGGTCGAGAATCATGACGGGGTGATGGAGGAGAGATGCGTTTCTTTATTTCCCACGGTAGCTGCAGCGTGCCGTGGGAGTCTCATGGATCACGATCTCGGCTAGCCCGGGAAGCTGTCGCTCAAGCTTCTCCCAGAACCAGCGGCACATATTCTCGATTGTCGGATTATCCAGCCCCGGAATGTCATTCAGGTAGGAATGATCAAGCTGGTCGAGAATCGGATCCATGGCCCTGCTGATACGCGCATGATCGTAGAGCCACCCGGTCGCTGGGTCGACGTCACCCTCCACCGAGATCTCCATCCGGAAGCTGTGTCCGTGCATCCTACCGCACTTGTGTTCCGGCGGAACATTCGGGAGTGTCTGGGCGGCTTCGAAGGAAAAATCTTTGGTCAGGCGAACTTGCATCAGGGACTTTCAATACAGCATCCCATCCCTAAGCAAAAGTAAAACGGAGGGTCGCAAAAGGGGCGCTGCCCCGAATTCATCTCCTACTCAGCGAATCCTATCGCTGTCACTATCACTAAAACTTGTCGCGTTGCGATTTCCGCTGTTGCGGCGGGAGGCGGTTGCATTGGTCAAATTACGAGCTTCCAGATCAGACTGAACTAGCCGCCTTAGGTACTCCGTCAGACTCACGCCTTCTTTGGCCGCAGCGATTTTTGCAGCGGCATGGATTTCGGGTTCGAGTCTGGTTTTAACATTCATTGTATTGTGTCCAGTTAACACTCTGTATTCCGTTTTCGCTAGTTTTACAAGTTTTTGTCATTCTGATCTTTGCGTTTCTGATGAATAACGCTTAGGGTGCAGCTGTGAACAGGAAGCGTGTTACCAAGATTCTCACCGGATTCCGTTTGGACCCCCGGTTGAAGGTGCTCGCTGTCGAGGCAGCCGGGCAGGAAAACAGATCACTCTCCAATTATATCGAGAACCTGATTCGCAAGGATGTTGAGGCACGGGGACTTTTGCTGCCCGAGGTAAGCGGGAAAAAGTAGGCTTCCGCCTCGCATTTCGGGGAACATCAGATTGCAGCCCACTGATGTATGAATCATATTTGCGGCGTGTATAACGGCTGTATTTCCATGCGGATTACGATTCGTGGATAATCGTAAGTTTTTGGCATCCTATTATTTACGACCTCGTTCAAATGCCGTAATTAGCCCGAGTGAAAAAACCAGTTATCAAGAGAAAAGCAGAAACAAAAATCCTGACGGGATTCCGAATTCATCCTGCAGTCAAGGAACTTGCCATCGAAGCGGCCGCGGTGGAGAACCGCTCTTTCTCTAACTATCTTGAGAATCTGATCCGCAAGGATCTTGCCTCCAAGAATCTCCTCCCAGCGAAGACGTCCGCTCGCTAGGGAGCAAAGTTCATTAGAGAACTTTCATTCTCAGAGTCTTCATCTCTCTACAGAGGCGTTGATTGAGCCTTGTGCTGGGCGAAGAACTCGAGCGTACGATCACGCTCTTTCGAGTGATCCAGCATCGGCAGAGGATATCCGGGCGCGATGGATCGTCCATCCGCAGGCGGTTCCAGCAGGGAGGCATTAGAGACATTCCTTAGCTCAGGAACCCACTGCCTGATGTAGGCACCCACGGGGTCATAACGCTTGGTCTGGCTCCAGGGATTCTGAATGCGGAAGTAGGGTGCGGCGTCGGCTCCGGTCCCGGCACTCCACTGCCACCCGCCGTTATTGCTGGCGATCTCTCCGTCCACAAGGGACCGCATGAAGAAGGCCTCACCCAGGCGCCAGTCGAGATGCAGATCCTTGGTCAGGAACATCGCCGTGATCATCCGGGAGCGGTTATGCATCCAGCCCATGGCTGCCATTTGGCGCATGGCTGCATCGATGATGGGAAACCCTGTCATGCCCGCACACCAGCGCTCAAAGGCTTCAGGACAGCCCTCCAGACCGGGCCATTTCAACCCGCGCCAGGTGGAGTTGAACTCCTGCTCCAGCAGCTCCGGATAATGCCAGAGCAACTGCATGTAGAACTCCCTCCAGACGATCTCGGCCAGAAACTTCATCAAGCTTGTGCGGCCCTCGGGTGGTAAACCTTCCTCCACATTTTTTGCAGCCGCATAAATCTGACGCGGGGAGATCAAGCCGAACCGAAGATCCTGCGAAAGATGAGAAGTGCCGTTCACCCCCATGAGATCACGCTGATCCCCATAAGAGGCAATCGGACCTGCAACAAACGTCTTCAGTCGCTCTCGGGCGGCTCGCTCTCCCGGTTCAGGGATGGTCGCTGAGGAAACAAGCCCCCAGTCGGAAAGCTGGGGAAGCGGCAGGGAAAGAATACCCGCCGGCGTACTCATCTTCTTGATCGCGGCCCCAGGCACGGGCTTTGGCTTGGCGAACCAGGCCTTTGAATACGGGGTGAAGACCCTGAAGATCGTTCCTTGCCCGGTGAGAACCTCATGCTGCTCATGGATGCAGATATCCTTGTGAAGCGAAAATTCAAAACCCCTCTCTTTGCTTAAGGACTCCAGCTTCGCCTCGACACTTCGTCCAAAAGGGTCGGGATCACGGTTGGCAAAGATCGCCGTCGCACCGGTCTCTGCCAGAAGCTTTTCCAGTTCGGTCACCGCATCACCCCGACGGATGATCAGACGTCCGCCGATCGCCTCCAGATTCCTGGCCAAGGAGGCGAGCGATCCGCAGAGGAATTCCTGACGTGCCGATCCGGTCCACTCATGCGAGCCCTTCCAGTTACTGACGATATAGACTGGGATGACTTCCCCGTCCGGGCCAGCAGCCGCGACCGCAGCAGCCAGCGCCGTATTGTCAGTGATCCGGAAATCCCGGCGGAACCAGTGAATGATGCGATTCATTTGCGAATAATTACGGGCCAAGAAATCACGCGTACGGGTTCAACCCCATGCTCCCAAGGTCGGGTGTACGAAAATCTGAGATTCACCTTACCCACAGCAACAGCACGAAAATTCCAGCGTTGGACTCCACCGACGCCTACCATCGCAGAGTGATGGGGTGATGGCTCAAAAAGGGATTTTCTCACCTGCTTTAGCAGACCAGAAGGGGTGGATAAAACACCCCACGAGTATCCAGTGGAGGGATTTGCCGGCAGAGTCACCATCAAGAGATCTCCTCTCTGGAGAACGAGATCCTTGCCAGCCTCTCCTTCGCCAACATCCAACCTGTTAGCCATCGCAACGCCCGGCAGGGAGGCGAGAAGAAACCCGAGCATGAGGGAGGCTTTCATGAGAGAAAAAGGATGCTCGCCCCAGGGAAGAAGGGGAAGGTGTTTTTCTGGCTGTCTCACCGGCTCAGTTACAGATAGCGTTCCGGATCGTGCAGAAGCCCGAGACACTCTTTCTGATCGCCGGCAACGGTTCCTATCCCCGGCTTGCCACCAAGGGAGCGCGCGAAGCCGGCGTCACCAAGGTCGTGGCCGCTGCCTTCGAGGGGGAGACCGATCCGGCGCTTGCCGGCTTTGTGGATGAGATCGTCTGGATGCGCGTCGGACAACTTGGCCGCCTCATCACGGCCGCCAAGAAGAGTGGTGCCACTGCTTCGATGATGGCCGGTCAGATCGCCCCGGGAAACCTCTTCGATCTGCGGCCTGATTTTCATGCCCTCCTCCTGCTGGCCAAGCTGAAGGAGCGCAATGCCGAGACCCTTTTCGGAGCGATCGCCGACGAGCTTGAGAAGGCAGGTGTCCCTCTTCTGATCGCCACCACGTTCTTGGAGAATCAACTCTCCACTGAAGGACTCATCGCCGGCCCCAAGCCCAAGGATCGACTCCTAGAGGATATCGCCTACGGCCTCGGCATTGCCAAGGAAGTGAGCCGCCTTGATATCGGCCAGACCGTCGTGGTTAAGAAAGGAACCGTCCTTGCCGTTGAGGGCTTCGACGGAACCGACTCCACGATCCGCCGAGGAGGCGAACTCGGGAAGGGTGAAGCCGTCGTCGTGAAGGTCTCCAAGCCCCGACAGGATATGCGCTTCGATGTCCCCGTCGTCGGCCCCCGAACTCTGGAAACTGCCGCAGCAGCAGGAGTGGCGGCCATCGCGATGGAAGCCGGACGCACACTCTTTCTCGATAAAGAGGAAGTCTTTTCACTAGCCACCCAACATCAAATCACCCTCTGGGGAATTCCATCATGAAGACCATCCGCGCCGGCGTTGTCGGCCCAGGCAGCATCGGCATCAATCACGCACGTATCTACAGCGAACTTCCCGACTGCGAACTCGTTGCCATCTACGACGCCAACCGGGCAAACGCCGAAAAGGCTGCCTCCAAGTACGGCGGCAAGCCTTGCACCTCGCTGGAGGAATTTGCGGAACTCGTCGATGTCGCCTCCGTGGCAACTCCGACAGAATCCCACCATGAAGTCGGCACCTTTCTGCTGAACAAAGGAAAGCACCTGCTCATTGAGAAGCCGATCGCCACCAATACGGCACAGGCCCTCGACCTCGCTGCCACAGCCGCCGCGAACAACTGCGTTCTCCAAGTCGGCCACATCGAGCGCTTCAACCCTGGTCTCGAGGCTCTCGAAAAGCAGTTGGCCAACCCTCGCTTCCTCGAAGTCACCCGTCTCTCCCCCTACCCGAACCGTAGCATGGATATCGGCGTCGTTCTCGACGTCATGATCCATGATCTGGAAATTCTCCTCCACTTGGTACGCTCGCCAGTCATCAGCGTGGATGCCGTTGGCATCGCCGTGCTCAGCAAGGGCGAAGACATCGCCAACGTCAGGATCCGCTTCGAGAACGGCTGCGTCGCCAATCTCACGGCCAGCCGGATCAGCCGGGACAAGGTCCGCAAGATCCGTATCTTTCAGGAGGATGCCTACCTCTCACTCAACTACCAAAACCAGAGCGGCTACATCCTCCGACTCAAGGAGGGCGGGATCAAACGCGAACGGGTTAAAGTCGTGAAGGGTGAGCCCCTTCAGCGCGAACTCGCCGCCTTTGTCACCTGTGCACGCGACGGAGTCCAACCCCGCGTCACGGGACGCGAGGCAGCGGCAGCGCTCGATCTGGCCATCCAGATCACGAAGCAGATCGAAGAGGCAGATCCTCGCAAGAAGTCTTCGGTCCTGCCTGCATGAGTGCAGCGGATCGCCATCTCGCGATCATTGCCGGAGAGGCCAGCGGCGACACGCATGGCGTTGCCCTGATGCGTTCGCTTCGTGAACGGGATCCAACGATTCGATTCACCGGGAAGGGTGGTCCGAAGATGACGGCGGAGGCCCTCTCCTCAGGGGGCACCATGGACAACTGGATCGCAGAGGCAGGCGTTCTCGGCCTCTGGGATGTGCTGCGACACTACGGCTATTTCAAAAAGAAATTCGCGGCACTCCTCGACGAACTGACTGCAAACCCACCCGAGGCGGTCATTCTCGTCGATTACCCCGGGTTTAACGTTCGCCTTGCCAAGGCGATCCGGAAAAAAAAGATTCCAACCCGCATCATCTACTACATCAGTCCTCAGGTCTGGGCTTGGAACCGAAGGCGCATTCCGGAAATGGCACGGGCCCTTGACCTGATGATCTGCATCTTCCCCTTCGAGCAGGAGATCTATGAAGCTTCAGGCCTCCCGACCGTCTTTGCAGGTCACCCTATGGTCGGGGAACTGGAAGCCGTCCCTATCTCGGAGCGCGATGCAACACTACTCGGTCTCTTCCCCGGGAGTCGCGAGCGTGAGGTTCGCAAGATCTTCCCAGCCATGCTCGGTGCCGCAAAGCTCGTCCTGAGGTCTCGGCCGGAGATCCGGATCGAGGCTGCAGGGGCAACATCTGCCCATGCCGAACTGATGCGCTCCATGGCATCCGAGGAACAGGTGAACATCACTGTCACATCGGGTCATTCCAAAGAGCTGATGCGCCGCGCTGCTGTCGGGCTGGTCTGCTCGGGAACGGCAACACTCGAAGCCGCATGCCTGGGACTTCCCTACGCGCTGGTCTATAAGGTTGCCACACTCACCTACGAAGTCGGCATCCGGGTGATTCGAGTCCCGTATCTGGGCATCGTGAACATTCTGGCCAACCGTTCGGTGATCCGTGAATTCATCCAACACGGGGCGACTCCCGCCGCCCTTGCCGATGAGGCGCTCCGCCTTCTCAATAGCACGGAGGCCCGGGAACGACTTTCGGCGGATCTGGCCTCTGTCGTGACATCCCTCGGGGGTCGTAGCGATCGCTCAGCTTCCGAACGGGCGGCTGCTGCCGTGCTTGAATGTCTCGATAAACCGACCAAACAGCCTCATTAAGAAACCATGTCATTCCCCAAAGATCATCTTGAGACCCTCTGGGCACCTTGGCGTGTGGAGTACTTCAGCAGGGAGCGCATCAACGGAGAGGACTTTCTTGCGGAGGCAGCCTCCACAGACGATGACGCAGCCCATTTCGTGGTCTGCCGGAGGAAGAATGCCTTTCTGATCCTGAACAAATACCCCTATTCCTCGGGGCATCTCATGGCAGTTCCTTATAAAAGAACCGGCCGCATGGAGGACCTCTCGGCTGATGAGGCCCTCGACGTCTGGAACCTCGCCATCCATGCACAACGACTGCTTCGTGAGGTAACGAAGGCCGATGGGTTCAACGTGGGCTTCAATATCGGCACGGCGGGTGGGGCGGGTTTCGAGGAGCACCTTCATCTTCACATCGTTCCCCGCTGGACAGGTGACCAGAACTTCATGCCTGTACTCGGGGGGACACGCATTATCCCGGAGGGCCTGCAGCCTCTCTACGACAAACTCGTCGCCGCGGATAAGAACTCACAGGGATGAAGAAGATGAAGGGGATATGGTTTTACTCCTTCGGCAGGCCTTCTCTGACCTAATAGTCTCACAGCCTTCAGCCTAACAGCCTTGTTCCCATGATCACCTTCGGAGCCCTCGG
>CAIKYN010000118.1 GCA_903831635.1 uncultured Spartobacteria bacterium | reverse complement strand
GCAGCGGTCGCTCCAGCCATTCTTCTCACGATAGGCCAAGAGATCATAGTAAACCTTGCCGGAGCAGAGGATGAGACGCTCGACCTTGGAGGAATCTGCAGGCTGCGGCCCCTCGAGGATCTCGTGGAACTCTCCCTTGGTGAAATCCTCCGTCGTCGAGACAGCGGCCTCGGAACGCAAGAGACTCTTCGGCGTCATGATGATCAGTGGTTTACGGAAATCACGGAGCATCTGGCGACGAAGCGCGTGGAAATACTGGGCTGGCGTGGTGAGGTTGCAGACCTCCATGTTGTGCTCGGCGCAGAGCTGAAGGAATCGCTCGAGACGTGCGCTGGAATGCTCGGGCCCCTGTCCCTCGTAACCATGAGGCAGGAGCATGACCAGCGAGCTGGGTCGCAGCCACTTGGTCTCCGCCGAGGCAATGAACTGATCGATGATGATCTGGGCACCATTGGCGAAATCACCGAACTGGGCCTCCCACATGCAGAGCATCTTGGGATAATCCATGGAGTAGCCATAGTCGAAACCGAGGACGGCAGCCTCGGAGAGAGGGCTGTTGTAGACGCAGAAACTCGCCTGATCCTTGGCCAGATGGCGCAACGGGATATAGCGCTCGCGGTTCACCTCATCATAGAAGACGGAGTGACGGTGGCTGAAGGTTCCGCGCCGGCTATCCTGACCGGAGAGGCGGATCGGGATCCCCTGCAGCATGAGTGAACCGAACGCGAGGGCCTCGCCGTATCCCCAGTCATAGCCGGCACCTTTCTCGAAGACCTCGCGGCGGCGCTCCAGGACGGCTTTTTTCACCTTGGGCAAGATACGGAAATCAGAGGGCACCGTGGTGAGGCCGTCGACGATCGTCTTGAGCGTCTTTTCGCTGATGGCGGTCTTGACGGGAGTGAACGAGTAATCGGGTTGGAAGACGGCGGTGGATCCGACAAAGGCCTTCTGGTTGGCCTTCACATCGGTGACGATCCCCTTTTTCATCTCGGCAAGAGCTGCCTCGAGATGACCTTGGGACTTCTTCCAGCTGGCATCGAAATCCTCCTGGGTCAGGGTGCCGAGCTGCTTTGCCTGCTCGAGGAAGATCTCACTGGGGCGCTTGTGAGCGCGGATGACCTTGTAGAGATCAGGCTGAGTGAAGAGCGGTTCGTCGCCTTCGTTGTGCCCGTAGCGGCGGTAGCAGACAATATCGATGACGATGTCGCGGCCAAACTCCTGACGGTAGGCGATCGCGATACGGGCCGCCTCGGCGACGGCAATCGGGTCGTCTCCGTTGACATGGAAAACAGGTGCCTCGACGGTCTTCGCGATCTCGGTGCAGTAGAGTGCAGAGCGTGAGTCCTTCGGAAGCGTCGTGAATCCGATTTGATTGTTCACAATCAGGTGAACAGCACCGCCGACCTTGTAGCCATCCAACTGCGCGAGGTTGAAGCACTCCGCCACGATGCCCTGTCCCGGAAAAGCAGCATCACCATGGATCAGGATCGGAACGACTTTCTTACGATCGACGGTGTCCTCGAGGATGCGCTGACGTGCACGGGCCTTGCCCAAGACGACAGGGTTGACCGCCTCGAGATGGCTCGGATTGGCGGCAAGATAGACCTCGACCTCCTCACCCTGCTCGTTGCGGCGGGTTGTCTGGTAACCCAGGTGGTACTTCACGTCTCCGCTGGCATCGCCAAGGTCCGGAGCGTATTTGTCGCTGAATTCGTTGAAGACGATGGCGAAGGGCTTCTTGAGGAAATTTGTCAGGACATTCAGTCGGCCGCGATGAGCCATTCCCAAGACGATCTCCTTCACACCGGCCCCGGGGGAGCGGAAGAGGATCTCGGAGAGGGCCACCATCATCGATTCACCACCCTCGAGCGAGAAACGCTTGCTGCCGACATAGGTAGTGTGGATGAAGTGCTCGAAACTCTCCGCTTTGTGCAGTGTGCGAAGAATCCTGTAATGGGGGGTCTGTGTGTCACCCTTCCCGACCCGGGACTCGACACGCTCGCGGATCCAGTGACGGATGCGTGGATTCTGAATGTGCATGTACTCGACACCCAGGGTGTCGCAGTAAATGGCGCGCAACTCAGAAATGATGTCGCGAAGCTTCATTGGCGCCCCATCTCGGAAGGAACGGGAACTGACCGTTACCTCAAGATCAGCTTCCGTGAGTCCGAACTCCTTTAGTTCGAGCAGTGACTGGTAGGGAACCTCATCCGAGAGCGGATTGAGCCGGGAAGCGGTGTGACCAAGCGTTCGGTACGTGTAGATCAATGCCTCGACACGACTCTGGATCGAAGCAGTCCCGGACTCGGAGGCTGCCTGCTGGGAACCGGAAACCGGAGCGGCCTTGGCTTTCTGATAACGCGCGTACCCGAGCTCAAAACCCTCGAAGAAGGAGGACCAGTCGGGCGAAACGGAGGCGGGGTCCCGCAGCCATTTTTCGTAATTTTCATCGATGGCCGCCTCGTTCCAGCGGGCCGTGAAGGATGTGCTCATGAAGGTGTGAAAAGTCGT
>CAIKYN010000117.1 GCA_903831635.1 uncultured Spartobacteria bacterium | reverse complement strand
AAGAAGTGATCCCAAAGTCCCGTTGGTGAGCTTTGGAAAGGATGCTGCTTGTTTGAGGTCGAAGGAAAAGAGGGGAAGAATCTGGTTGCTGGAGATAAGGTTGGAGGCTCCCAGCAGTAGCGGAGGAGTAATTTCTTCGTGTCGTTGCTCTTCATGTTCCTGTGCATGGTCTTTGGCTAAAGGGAGGCCGACCAGATAGGCGGGACGGTTCGAGGTCGCGATCAGCAAGAGCTCCTCTGCCGAGGCGATGCCCGACTCGGCGCTCAACTGAGCCTGCTCCTCGGCAGAGCTAGCGGCGCTGCTGGAGCGCTCGATCCTCACATTCTGGAGAAGGCAAACAAGCAGGATGGTGAGCAGTCCGATCAGGCTGAGTACGGCGATGATGGCCGAGCCTCCCGATTGCTGAGACTGTACTAATCTGAGCTGTGTTTTTTTCATCAGGGCATCGGAATCACATCACGAGAGGTGGGAAGATGAATGATCCCAGTCGACCATTGCGCACGCTCTCTCAGCAGACGTGCATTCCGTTCCGCCGCCTTGGGCTCCGAGGCAATGAGATGAGCGGTCCGGGCATTGATGGCGGAGAGGGTGACCTCCAATAGTTCGGGGGGGGAGGTCTTGACGGGAAGCGGAACGATCCGAAGGGAAACGATGTTTCTCGCCAGGAGTTCCGTAGTGGAGGCGTTCTCGGGTGAGGCTTCCCTATAGAGTTCTTGAAGCGAGTCATCTTCCACCGCCTTAGCAACCGTCTCTCCGGAGGCATGGAAGCGGTAGAGATTCGTGCATCCGCTCTCCTTGGGGTCGGCCGCCAGAAAGTATCCAGCAGCACAGAGGTCCCCCTTGATCTCGGCGTGCCTCCGATCACTCGGATGAGAGACCAGAAAAAAGAGAGACTGGGGGCGCCCCTCTTTTGACTCACTGATTGAAAGTGATTCCGCGTTGGTCGTGATCACCGCCGAGTGCAGATCCTCGGTGATGAGTTGTAGGGCGGCCCGGAGTTCACGTTGTGCCTCGCGCCGGCCTTCCCCATCCCGCCAGATCTTCGAGGCCCCATCACCCATGCCGAGTAGGAGGAGCATCAGGACAAGGAGGATCGCCGAGGAGACAAGAACCTCCAGCAGAGTGAAACCCTCGGGGGCCAGGAGACGTGTGCCGCGCCGGTCACCACGCTGATTAGATCGCTTGGTCATGGGATCGCGAGAAGTTTTGTGTAGCGATGGATCGTGCGCCCCGATGCAGGAGCCGAAGGAGGTGTTGCAACAAGTACCTCAGCTGTCACGATGCCGGGGGGGGAGTGTTTTGGGCTCAGTGTTAGCCAGGCGAGGGCGGTGATCTCCGAATCAAGAAGTGGGTTGGTGGCCTCGGACTCAGGAATCATGCGGATCGGTTCGCATGAGGCGCCATAGGCAACGCAGCAACTGGTCGATGATTGGGGATGGATGCTTTCCCAGACCGGTATTCCATTGCTCGTAGACGTCGCCAGATGAAGGGTTGAGGGATCCTTACCGAAGGTGAGACCCTCCATGATGTCGGAGGCGATAAGGGTGGCATGGGTTTCCTCTTTGGCGTCGCGTTCTGTCTTGTGAGTGAAGGAGAAGAGCGCGATCAGTGCAAATGCCGTGACGGAAAAAACACCAAGTGCCACCAGGATCTCGGCAAGGGTGAAGGCCTGTAAGCCTCGTCTTGAGCGACTGTTCTTTGTTCCCATGACTTGCTGCCTAGAGATTCCTCAGATTGGCACGCCCGCTTCCACGGGCAAGTTCGAGTGAGGAGGGGAGAGGTCCCTTGTCATTCTTAAGGCGTAGGGAAAGACCGGGGCCTCCCTGTTGGGGAATGCCGATTCTCCCGGAGCGCTGGAACATCACACCTCCCGTTGAGAGTCCTTGGGAGGGCGACCCACCCAGTGCGGTGGCGATTATCTCGGCCGGCGGGTTTTGATCCATCAGGGTGCCTTCTCCGGTCTGGAAGGTGATTCCCCGTGGAAGCTGAATCCAGTTGCCTAGTGCTACGAGGGATTGAAGGGCCGAACCCTTATTTCCATCACGAGTGACGAGGCGAAGGGAACCTTTTTTCAGTGCCTCTTCATTTCTCAATACCACCCAGACCTCTTTTTTGCCGGAGACTGCTGCCAAGCGCGCCTGTTCCAGCGTTCCCATGGTAATGCTCAAAGCCGCATTGTTCGCATGAGATCGGGTAATGGCCCTCCATGCCGGGAGAGCTAGGGAGACGAGGGCAGCGATCACCGCCAACACGACAAGCAACTCCGTCAGGGTGACTCCTGAACGGTTGGAGTTTTTTGGGCAATGGGCAGGCACGGCGTAGAAGGGTGTCTGATTGTCTTGCGACGAGCCACTCCAAACTAGGGAATTTCCCTTACCCTCTCTGCGGGTAACCTCCTCCAGTTTCACCGGATGACTTTATTGAATGGCCCTGATGATTGAAAAACCAAGCCAGATCCCGGCCACACACAGAAGAACCGACAGGACCACATTCAGGAATGCCCCGGTCCAGTTCCCCTGCTCCATGAGCAGGAACGTCTGAAGGCTGAATGAAGAGAACGTAGTGTAGCCACCCATAACGCCGATCATGAGAAAGGTCCGCGTTGCCGGTGAGAAGATCAGCTTCCCGGGTTCGGTTTCCCCATAGCCGGCCATCAGGCCCATGACTACTGCCCCCGTGATATTCACCACGACCGTGCCGAAGGGGAACTGATTGCCCATCCAGCGGGTGATGAGGTCCGTCATGCCAGCACGGGCGACCGAACCCAAGGCTCCGCCGATGCCGACAAGCATGTAGGGATGCCTCAGGAGTTGCTGAAAAAACGACATACATTTATCCAACAGGAATGGAGTGCTTGTTTAAAGACGGAAACATTATCGACTCGGACGTTGCTGAGAAGCTTTCGGCTTTCCGATGATTGTCTGCCTCTGGTACTGATAAATTCATGCACATCGCTCCCCGAACACTTCTTCTCCTCACATCGCTGTTTTGTGTCTCCACCTTGGTCGCTCAGGACTTACCGACCACAAAGATTGCGAAAATGGATGCAGCCTCGTACCTCCAGCCTCTGCCGGAGAACAGGGTTGTTCGCCTCAAGGTGATCGCCGGCGACTTTGCCGCCCATCCGGACGCTGCGATCGGCAAGTACTCCGGTAAGCGCATCACCGTGATCGGTCGTGTCTCCGCCCTGAGCCAAGGAAGCGGAGAGAACAAGGTGCTCGTTGTCACCATGCAGGATTCCTCGGGAAACCTCCCCGCAGTGAAGGCAAATTTTCTTTACGGATCGATTCCCGCCAACTCGGAAATCCAAATCTCCCAGGACGGTTCTTCGGCCACAATTCTTCATCGCGATCGCAGCGGCAACATCCTCTCGCAGGACACCTATCTCACCGTTGATCAGAAGGTTGCCATCAAGGGGGATTTCAAGGAGGTCAAGGTGGGAGATATCGTTCTCACGGCCTGCAAGCTGGAATCCAAAGAGAAGCTCCACCAATTGGAGAATAAGTAACGCGCTCTCCGCTCTAGCGTTTGGCCAGGTCGGGTAGAGCCAGTTTTCCCGTTTAAGCTTTTCCACGAAGGATTTTCTCCCTTTGCTCTGGAATGCCCTTTCGCTCACTCGGCCTTGATGCCGCCATTCTCAAAGCTGTCCAGGAGACCGGATACACCGAACCGACCCCGATCCAAGCCGCCGCCATTCCCTTCGTGCTGCAGCGCAGGGATCTGATCGGCATCGCCCAGACAGGCACCGGCAAGACTGCCGCCTTCACCCTGCCGATCCTTTCACTGCTGGCCAGCTCCCCCTCCCAGGGGATCCGCGCACTCATCATCGCCCCGACCCGCGAGCTTGTCGTCCAGATCGAGGAGAATGTCCGAGCCTACGCCAAGCATATGCCGCTCACCGTGGCCACCATCTATGGAGGGGTCAGCGAGCGTCCCCAGATCAAGGCGCTCGAGCAGGGAGCCGATCTCGTCGTCGCCACGCCGGGACGCCTTCTCGACCTGATCCGTGGCAGGGAAAAGGCCTTTGCCCACATCGAGTTCCTCGTGCTTGACGAGGCCGACCGCATGCTCGACATGGGATTTGTCCCCGCAATCCGCCAGATCGTGAAGCTCCTGCCGCGCAAGCGTCAGACCCTCTTCTTCTCCGCGACGCTCTCCCGCGAGATCGAGAAACTCACCGGGGAGTTCCTTCAGGAACCCGAGACAGTCGAGATCGGGCGCCGATCAAATCCCGCCGATACCGTCTCCCAGTCGGTCTATGAGATCCCCCAGCATCTCAAGCCAGGACTCCTTCTGCATCTGCTTCAGAACGGAGCTCTGAACATGGTGCTGGTCTTCACACGGACCAAGCACGGTGCCGACCGCATCGCCCGACGCCTCGAGCAGGCAGGCATCACGACGGGGACGATCCACTCTAACCGCTCTCAGAACCAGCGCCTGCGCGCGCTCAATGAATTTCGCGAGGGCAAGATCCGGGTTCTGGTGGCGACTGATATCGCAGCACGAGGCATCGATGTCGACGGCATCTCTCATGTCGTGAACTATGACTTCCCCCCGCATCACGAGGATTATGTCCACCGCATCGGTCGCACTGGTCGTGCCAAGGCTGTGGGCGAGGCGATCAGCTTTGTCTCCAGGGAGGACGACGATGCCCTGCGTGCCCTCGAGCGCTTCACCCGCAGGGGAATCCCGCGGGTGAAGGCGGAGGGATTTGATGACAAGGCACCCGCGCCTCCCCGCGAGAGGGGTGCAGGCGGGGACCGTCGTCCGCCGCGCAAGCCCGGCGAAGTGAGGGCTCCCCGCTCCTCATCCGCTTCTTATCGTGGCGGCGGTCAGCCACGCCAGCGTCGTACCGACTCGGGCAGCGGATCTGATGGCGCTCAGTCTGGTCAGAAATCCTCTGGTGAGAAGAAAGGCATGATTGGACGGATCTTTGGCATTGGCCGCCGCCGGGACTAATGCGCCCCTTGCAGCACGATCTCGGTGATGCCGGGCTGTTGTGAGATTTTTCCCGGGTAGATCTCGTCGATACTTAGTTCGATGAGGTCACCCTGATTGAGCATGATATCCTCGAAGTGGAAGTCTTGCCAACGCCAGGTGTCGGCCAAATGGAGGTGGGCGATAGGCTTGTGATTCACGCATAGGGTCATCGTTTTGACTCGGGCATAGCCGCGGAATTCCTCAAGCGACCTGATTACCCCGTTGGCAATGTTGATTCCGTAAAAAGGGGTATCCCGGCAATCCCTCGGAAGTTTCTTGGGAATGCGGAACTGGATGATCTCGCCGGAACCCGGAGTGGGCGAAATCCATGAGGTTGTGGCGTCGTCATCGCAGAGTTCGGAAGCCGGTATCAGCGTACCTGCTGAACTTCCTGCCAGCGTCTCCCAGAAAAAGGCGCAACGTAGTGAGCATCCCCCCATGAGATCCTGAAGGACGGGATCACCCACCTTCGGTTTCAGCAGGGACAGAGAATCGGCTCGGCCCGTTGATGTCGTCGCTAGAAGGGCAAGTAGGCTTACCGAGATAAGTGCGGCTCTCAGTCGCATGCTTTGCATAGACCGTGGAGGGTGATTTCGTGATCGATCACCCGGAATCCTGAAGGGACCAGATTTTTGAGACCCTCGACGCATTTTTCCAGATCGAAGACCGAGTGGCACTTCTGGCAGTGAAAGTGATGGTGGTGTCCCCTATCACTGCTCTCATAGCGAGGTGCCTGTCCCGGAATCTCGACACTACAGACTAGATTATCGTCTTGGAGGATTTTGAGTGTCCGGTAAACGGTGGCGATTCCGATAGAAGGGACGATCTTCAGAGCCAAGGCCTGAATCTCATCGGGCAGAAGAGGGCCATCCTGATGAGAGAGGACGGCTTTGATGGCCTCCTTCTGTTTCGTTGTGCGGCGTTCGATACTCACAAACCTAGTGTGATGGATTGAGCAATCATCTTTTCGATGCAATTATTTCAGACCCTCCACGATGACGGAAACATTATGCCTCATCATCGAGTCGTAGGTGTTCGCTTCGGTCTCTCCGAGTCCATCCGAGTAGAGGGATCCTCCGGCCTTTGCGCCCGTCTCATCAGCGATCTGCTGGACGGCGCGTGGATTCTCGATTGTCTCGAAGAAGATAGCTTTCACCCCCTGATTCCTGATCACACCGATGATCTCCTTCACGTGCTGGGAGGAGGGATCCTCCGCGGTACTGACTCCCTTTACCGGATAAATGGTGAAGTCGTAGTCACGGGCGAAGTATCCGAGCGCATCGTGCGAAGTGACAAGCTTTCTGCGCTCGTGGGGTAGTGGGGCGAGTTTTACCCTGATCCAGCGCTCAAGTTCATCGAGTTTGGCGAGATAACCGGCTGCGTTCTTGTCGTAGATGACGGCATTAGCTGGGTCGGCTTTCTCGAAGGCCTCCGCCACCGCACGTGTCGCCTCTTTCATATTTTCCACGCTATGCCACCAGTGGGGATCCTCCACCTTCTTCCCTTGCTCGGTCATGCTAAGTGAAGGAATGTTTTTGCCCACGTTTACAAACTTGGCTGAGCCACCGGCGGCTTCCTCAAGCTTTGAGAGATAACCCTCCATTCCCTTTCCTGTGAGGAGTACGAGATTCGCATCCGCGACTTTCTTCACATCACCAGGTGTCGGCTCAAACTCATGGGGATCGGTCACGGCCCTAATGATTCCATCCACTGTCACATGGTCACCGCCTATCTGTTTTGCCAGATCGGTCGTGACTGTCGAGAGTGAGGCAATCTTGAGATCTGCTTTTAATGATGCTGTTCCAAGAAACTCGAGAGATATGACGATCAGGGGGAGAAAGTGAAAGATAGGTAGTTTCATTAATGATAATGATAACGCCTTACTATTAAGTGTCAAAAGGCCATTTTTTTACGAATTCAGATTTTTGTGCTTGGCGTAGCTATCGGATGCTATATTGAGATTGTGTCTCAGTCTCAATAAGAAGCTGTCTTGGTAAAAAGTTAATTCCCAATTCTTGAACATCGCATGAACGCCATCGAAAACCAGTATGCCTGCCCTCTGACAACTCCTACTCTGGAAGTTCCTCCCTTGAGGAAGCTCTCTCCCGCTACGAAGGCAACGCTCTGGATTGTGGGAATCTTGTCAGTTGCCGCGATCATCTGGGCCGGAGTGACGGCCGCTGGGTCACCAGATCCCACATCGGCGGGTACGACACCTGCAACGGCCTTCTTTGACATCGCGGTCCTTGTCTTCCGTGAGGGATTGGAGTGTGTCCTGGTGTTGACGGCTTTAACTGCGGGGATGACGGGAACGGCCTCCCAAATTCATCGACCGATTGTCGGTGGTGTCATCGTGGGGCTCCTCCTGACCATGGCAACATGGATGGTAGCAATCGGGATCGTCGACAAGCTCACCGAGAATTTCACGGCTCTTCAGTTGCAGGCCGTGACCGGATTGATCGCGATCGTGATCCTGCTGGTCATCATGAATTGGTTCTTCCATAAGATTTATTGGGGCGCCTGGATCACCATGCACAACCGTCGCAAGCGCGCCCTCCTTTCCCAGACGGAATCCGGAAACAAAGGAAAAATCGGAATCCTCCTCGGGCTCGCTGCCTTGGGCTTCACCTCGGTCTATCGAGAGGGTGTGGAGATTGTCCTTTTTCTCCAGACCTACCGTCTCAAGTGGGGAGGGGATGTTGTCTTGGGAGGTGCTTTGATTGGACTCGTTCTGACTGCGGGAGTTGGTGCGATTGCTTTCGTCGCCCAGCGCCGCCTGCCTTACCGCAAGATGCTGGTAATTACCGGTGTGCTGTTGGGATTTGTACTGCTGGTCAGTGTGGGCGAGCAGGCCCAGGAGATGCAACTAGCGCGTTGGATCCCGACCACAACAATTCCATGGCTCACTGCCTGGACTCCTGCTTGGAGCGGTGTCTGGTTTTCTTTCTTCCCGACCGTGGAGACCCTCGCTGCCCAATTGCTGGCTGCCACCATTGTGATTGGTTCCTATTTTGGGGCTCGGAAGCTCTCTTCAATCCGCTCCAAGGAGTATGCGGCATAAAGTTAACAACATTATTAATGTAGATCCCTTGTCTCAAATCATTCTACCCGCTACCAAACAAGTCGCCTCAAAGACCCTTTTCGGTATGAACAACAAGATTTTCAAGAGAGCGTTATTTCTGTTTCTCAGTTTTTGTAGCTGGCTACACGCCGATCCGATCGATCTCACCAATCCCTTCAATCTCCTCAACCAGCAACGACTCGCCGGGGAGTTCCTTGGCTACAGACCGAAAGCCGAGACAAATGGCATCGTACTCTCACTCCAGTCGGTTTCCGACCTGCTGGGCAACACCAGGGGAGGGGAAATGCAGGGTGGCACCTACTCCGGGCTCCTGAACCTTGGCCTCGCCATCGATCTTCAGAAGGCGATTGGCTGGGAGGGGGCTTCATTTAAGAACACCTGGCTTTGGCTCTACGGAAATGATGTTTCGTCGAAATTTATCGGGAATTCCCTGACCGCAAGCAGTATCGCCGGCCAGCCTGCCTTCCGGTGCTACGAACTCTGGCTTCAGCAGAATCTGCTCCACGATGCCATCTCCCTCCGTGGGGGTCTGATACCCGTCGACACCGAGTTCATGGTTTCCGACACGGCGAATCTCTTTGTCAACAGCACCTTCGGTCCGCCTCCCGTGTTTACCATGAACATGCCCAACGGCGGTCCCACCTACCCGATGGCGACTCCAGGACTTCGGCTGGCGCTTCAGCCCACCTCATGGCTCACTCTCCGGAGCGCCTTCACCCAGGGGAATCCCTTTTCACAGTGGGATAATAAATACGGCTTCGACTTGAATTTCGGTCAGGCTGGAGGTCTTCTCAACATCAACGAAGCCGAGGCCGACTGGTGCAAGGATACCTCCTCGAAAGGATTGCCGGGCTATGCAAAGGCTGGTTTCTGGTTTCAGACCGGTCAGGGGCCGCAGGGTGGGGAGGAGCAGTTTAATTTCGGATCCCCAAGCTCCAGCGCCTACAACAACGGCTTCTACGGCATCATTGACCAGAAGCTCTCTGTCGTTCAGGAAAAAGCCACTGTTTCCTCCGATAAGAATGTCGTCGCTGGCAAGGACCCTGCGGCTTCCCCTGCCTCCCAGACAGCTTCCTGCATCTGCTCCCCGAAAGGACTCTCCTCCTTTGCCCGCATCGGATTCTCGCCAGACCAGAGCAGTATTGTCGGCTTCTACACTGACATGGGGCTCACCTACACAGGACTGATCCCGACGAGGGATGCTGATAAGCTCGGCGTCGCCTTCGGCTATGCGCAGATGGGATGCCAGTGCAGGCAGAGCTTTCAGGACAACGGCGCTTCCGGTTCCGGTTTCGAGTCCGTGGCTGAACTCACCTACTCAATGCGTCTGGCCCCGGCGATCGCCATCCAACCTGATCTTCAGTACATCATGCACCCCGGAGGAACCCAGCAGAACGGGAATGCCCTGGTGGTCGGGATGCGTGCCGTGGTGGATTTTTAACCAGCGACCGGTTAGCCTCCGCGGATGGAACTTGAAGAGGTTATGAACAGGAGCGGTCGTGATGCCGCGGACGTCCGCGAATTCTTCAACGGATGGTCGCTCTACCGGCGCATTGTTGATAACGACTACCTCTACCATCGTTCAGCCAAGGAGGCACTGACCCTGTGGTTGGACGCATGGGTGGAGGATTCCAATCGTTCGTTCAGTTTCCTCGATCTGGGATGCGGCGATGCCGCGTTCAGCGCCTCAATCTTGAAAGGGAGAGGCGTGACTGCGTACACGGGGATGGATCTTTCCCCTGTCGCCCTCGATCTGGCCCGGGAGAACACCGCTGATCTCGCTGCGCCCGTCTCCCTGATACCGGGTGATTTCATGATGGACGTCGGGACGCTCCCTTCCTCCTACGATATCATCTACATCGGCCTCTCGCTCCATCACCTTTCCCGCCAGGAGAAGGAATACTTTTTCGGGGAACTTCGCCGCAGAGTTGCTCCGGGAGGAGCCGTCCTGATCTTCGATCCCGTTCTGACTCCCGGTGAATCCCGGGAATCGTACATGGGCCGCTGGGTCGATCATGCCGAGTGGTCCTGGAAGGCTCTTTCCGTCGAGGAGATCGCGGGGGCTGTGCAGCATGTCACCAGTTCCGATTTTCCCGAAGAGATAGCCACCTTGAACAGGATGGCGGTTAGTTCGGGATTCCGTCCGGCAGAGATCCTCTTCATGGATCACACCGATTTCTACGCCCTCATGGCTTATCAGGCCGGATAGCTGAAGCATCGGGTAAGGCTTGCGTTTCCCTTCAGGTAGCAACTAGGGATCAGCGATGCAATTCATGACTTCCTTTCGGTTTTTGCTCCTCGCCGTGCTGCTTTTTCTGGTTCTTCCGGGATCAGTCAATGCTGATGCCACGAAGAAAACGGGGGCCGTCACCCCAGTGGCGTCAGGCGGCCCGGAATTAGTGGAGGTTGGCGTATGGCCCACGGTTATCTACAACCTCGATGTCCACTCAAACACCTACTACATGACCGCCTATGTCTGGTTCGTCTGGAAGGGGGAGCTGGATCCGAGCGAAACCGCAGAGTTCGCGAACAATGTGGAGTCGTGGGGTTTCACCAAAGTGAAGACCTACCCCAAGCCCATCACCTTCCCGGATGGGCGTCACTACCAGTGCCTAAGGATCGAGGGACGCTTCTTCCAGCCATTCAGCCTGAAGCGCTTTCCGCTGGAACATCACACCGTCGCTCTTTCCATCGAGGACAATACCTATCCCGCCGACAAGATCCTCTATCGGTTCGATCAGACAAACTCCGGCCTAGATTCCTCCTTGAACATCCCGGGATGGACGATCAAGACATGGACCGGAACGGCTGGCATCCATCACTACCCGACGAATCTGGGTGATGTGAGCGTCGGCTCTGGCGGCTCCGATTATGGGACGATCCAGTTTCAGGTTGATGTCAGCAGGCCCGTGAACTTCTTCCTCTGGAAGATGATGCTGCCGGTTGTGATCATTCTTGTGGCCACATGGACGGCTCTTCTGCTTCATCCCACGCAATTGGCTTCGCGTGTTGCATTGACCGGAACAGCCTTGCTGACGACGGTCTTTCTGGAGCAGGGGTACTCCTCGAATCTTCCCGAGGTGAACTACCTCGTCCTCATGGATAAAATCTATGTGGTCCTCTACCTGCTCATCATCGCCTCACTTATCCAGGTCGTCATCCAAGGAGCACTGGAGAAGAAACACCAGCTCAACGAATTCCGAAAAGCTCAATTGATGGACAAGATCAGCGTCGCAGTCCAAGCAGTGTTCTTCGTTCTGGCGCTGATCTTTATTAACGCGACGACAAGATAAAACTCGCTGGAAGTCGCTGAGTAAGGGGGGGAATCCCACCGGAGTTGACGGGGCTCGAACCCGCAACCCCCGCCGTGACAGGGCGGTGCTCTGACCAATTGAGCTACAACTCCAGGGATTTCTCGGAGAACTCCGAGGGGTTGCAATCATCCACGCATTTGCGTT
>CAIKYN010000116.1 GCA_903831635.1 uncultured Spartobacteria bacterium | reverse complement strand
TCCAAAGGCATCTCCCCAGGACTCGATCGTCCACTCGGTGAAGCCGACAGGGCCTGCAGGGAAACTGCCTTTCCAGCGATCCTGACCAAGATGGGTCATCGGAGACTCCTGCCATTTCTTAGTTCCAGTCGTACGCCACTTCACCACGGCAAGGACGACATCGTGCCCCTCCTTGAAAATATCGGCAAAGACCTCAACGGATTCGCCCGGGATGCGCTTGATGGGATAGAGACCTCCTTCGATCGTAGGCCAGAGATTCTCGATGACGACGGTTTTGAACATGGGAACTGTCTCTATGAAATTTAATATGGAACTCAGGAACTCAGGAAGAGAAAGAATAATGAGTTGTGGAATAGGCGAAACATCCCATTTATCCCCTTTGCTGGCCCGGCCGTTGCTTCGCATTTGAACTCGGGCTTTCCCCAAGCCACTCGCCCCAATGGGGCTGCTTCGCATTCCTATCAGCTCCCGCCAGTCGCTGATTTGTTACGGATCCCTGTGAATCTTTAAGTTTGGAAAGTAGCTTTTCCAACTCATCGAGACGATCTTCCGAATGGAGATTGGAGAGAGCTTCACGGAGTCGTAATAGCGCCGGGGCCACATGGGAGCGGAAGTGCGGTTTGCCGAGATTGAGGCTCAGGTTGCCATAGGCTCCGAGCGCCTGCATGAGTCGTTGTGCGGCGCATTGCCAGAAAACACGGTCAAAATCCCCGCCTGTGGGAGAGCCCGACTCTTTTAGAATGTTTTTGTAGTATTCCAGGAGATGGGTGCGCTCTTCGGGAGAGATTTCGACGTAGGGATCGCATAGCAGGGATGCCAGATCGTAGGGTGCCAAACCGGGACGCATCCCTTGGAAATCGATAAAGACCGCCTCGCCGTTGCGGATAAGAATATTCTGCGACTGGAAATCGCGATGGACGAGTTGACGCGGCATGGAGGCTAATCCCGCAGCCAAACGACGCATCGGCTCACTACACAGGAGAGATGCCCGCTCCGGCTCGGGCAGATCAAAGATTCCGCCCAGACAATGCTCCGTGAAATACTCCTGTTCCCAGCGGTAGAGCCTTTCATCAAAGGCAAGTTGCAGATGAAGATCCTCCACATCCAGTGCATGAGACGGGATCCGATGGAGGAGCGAAATGCCATGCAGCACCGACTCATAGAGAGGACGACGCACTTCCCAGGGATCATTCCTCGTGGCCCAGAGATCCTGCTCGCCGAGATCCTCAAGCCAGAGAAGGCCCTCTGTTTCCGAATGCGCCAGCACGCGGGGAACCGGTACGCCATGGGAGGAGAGAAACTCTGCCAAGGAGGCATAGTGTCTGTTCTCCTCTTTCTCCCCGAGATCACGCACGAGAATCACGGAGCGCTCGGGCGAGCTAACACGATAGAAGTGTCTGCTGGAGCCCCCCTTCTCGATCGGGCTTAGGGCGGTCGGTAAAAATCCGGGCAATTCGGCGGCTGTCCGTTCTATCAGGATGGTTTCGTTCATCAGAGCACTCCTCCCGTGTGTTCTCCAAAAACATGGTTTCTGCCGCTCACGATGCAGCGATCGAGACGCGACTCAGATCCAATGATGGCACCTGGCCAGACCACGGAATCCTTCACCACGGCTCCTCCGCGCACAAAGGCTCCGGGACCTACGGAAGTGACACCCTCGATTCTGGCGCCTGATTCGACCTGTGCTTCGGGGTGAACCCCGAGCGGCCATACGGGTTCGGAGAGATAGGAGGGACGATGCTGCGGATTCGCAAGGATGCGGTGAGCCTCGAGGTAGGCAGCGGGGGTGCCGATGTCGATCCAGAGTCCGTGTGGGGCAAGCATTCCTGCAACTTTTTCACCAGATCTCATGGCCTCAAGCAACGCGTCGATAATCGAGTAAGGCCCCTCGTTCGGAATCCAGTCGAAAATCCCCGGCTCAAAGACCGCAATTCCAGAGTAGACCATCCGATCGCCCAGGTTTCTTCCAAGCACTCCTCGAAGGTCATGCACGCGTCCTGAGGTCGAGTCAAAGTTCACATTAGCGATACCTCCTCCCTCGGCTGGCCGGAGCATGAGGGTTGCCAAGGCTCTGGAGGAGCGGTGAGTGCTTAGCAGTCCAGCCAGAGGGAGATCGGCAAGGATGTCGCCGTTATAAAGAAAAAATGTTCCCTCGCCCAAGGCGGGACGTGCATTACGAATTCCTCCCCCGGTATCGAGCAGAAGCGGCTCATGAAAGAAGCGTAATGGTCGATCCCGGTAAGATGGGTCGCAGCCAAAGACAGGAGAAAAGGTCTGCGGAAGATGATGGGTGTTGAGCGCCAGTGTTCCCACACCCGCCTCAATCAGGCTGTCCAAAGCGAATGTCAGAAGCGGTTTGTGAAAGACGGGGACGAGCGGTTTCGGGAGGATGTCAGTCAGCGGCGCGAGGCGCGTGCCGAGTCCCGCTGCAAGAACGAATGCGGCGGGAGCTTTGCTCATCGGGAAGGTGCCTGTTCCGCAACACCTCTCTTTTCGAGAAGTCTCAGGATGGCATCGGCGGCACACGCCGCTCCGAAGCCGTTGTCGATATTCGTCACGGTGACTCCATTGGCGCAGCTGTTGACCATGCCAAGCAGGGCCGTGAGACCCGCAAAGCTTGCACCGTATCCGACGCTTGTGGGTACCGCGATCACGGGGATCTCGACAAGCCCCGCGACGGCGCTGGGAAGAGCTCCTTCCATTCCCGCAACAACGATCACGACCCCACAGGCACGCACGCGTTCGATTTCTCCAAGCAGACGATGGATGCCCGCCACACCGACATCATGAATTCGCTCCACGCGTCGACCAAAAGACTGGAGCGTGATGGCAGCCTCTTCAGCTACGGGTAGGTCCGAGGTGCCGGCACAAAGGATACCCACCACGACTGAGGAGCTATTTGGCCCTGGTTTTCCAAGCGTCAGGCATCGGGCCCGCTCATGATAGATGGCAGCGGGTAGATGGACCTGAACATCATCGGCTTGATCAGGGGTGACCCTTGTAACCAAGACGTGTCCCTCGCGTCCATGAATTGTGGAGGCGATCCGTGCAATCTCAAGAGGCGTCTTCCCCTCACCAAAAATCACCTCGGCACGACCGCAACGCTCACGCCTTGCGGAATCGACGCGTGCGAATCCCAAGTTAACCACTCCATCCAGGGAGGAGTCGCCGCTCATGGAGTGCCATTCGTGGAGAC
>CAIKYN010000115.1 GCA_903831635.1 uncultured Spartobacteria bacterium | reverse complement strand
GGAGTGGTTCAGCTTTGGGAGCTCTTTTTGGGCCCGGATCGCATCCAGGGTGAAGACAGGATGATCGTAGGTCGTCCGGTAGAGGAGACGTGCCGGATCAATCCGGTCGTTGCTGTTCAGGGAGACGAAGTAGTCCTGATTTTTAGAGACTCCCTGCAGGGCGTTCATCCAATAGTGGGTGGCCGCACGCTGATGTCCGTCAGGTCCCAGCTCGACTCGGAAGTTCCACGAGGCCCAGGCCAAGCGGCGCATCGGCATCACCGACGCATCGGTGTGTAGGGAGGCTTCGTTCTGCTGGTAGTGGAAGGCAGAAAGGAGACGCTGTTGTTCCTCCGTGGGGGCGGCAAGGAGCCTGAGGCTTTGATCAGCATGGGAGGCAAGGACGACGACGTCAAAGCGCTCGCGTGCTCCCGATGCTGTCGTGACCCAAGCCCCATCTTCTTTTTCCTCCACTGCAACAACCGGATCGCCGAGACGAGGCTGGCCCAGAGCCTTCAGCATCTTTTCCACATACGTGCGGGCACCGCCATCCACCGTGAACCAAGGATGGTGCGTGGTGATTCCGAGAAATCCATGATTATGGAAGAAATGGAGCAGCGTCGATGCGGGGAAGTCGAGGATGCGACCCGGCTCCGTCGACCAGACGGCGGAACTCATCGGAATGAGGTAGAGATCAAGGAAGTCGCGGCCAAAGCCGTGCCTCTGGCAGAATGCGGCCAGATCCTCCAAGTCCAAATCGGCCCTCTCGTCCGAGGAGTCGCCTTCGGCTTCATCGCGCAGCCACTTTCTGCCGACACGGAAGAATCGCATGATCTCGGCTATCAGCATCAGGAAGCGGATGTTGCCGATATTACGACGCTGGGCGAATAGCTTGTTCAACCCCATGCCATTGTACTCGAGTCCGCTGGCGGCGTGCTGCACGCTGAAGGACATCTCGCTCGGTTTGATGGCGATGCCGAGTTCTCCAAAGAGACGGCAGAGGTTGGGATAGGTGACCTTGTTGAAGACGATGAATCCCGTGTCGATCGGGATCTCCCGACCCTCCTCCTCCACGGTCACCGTATTCGTATGACCGCCAGGTCGCTTCTCCGACTCGAAGAGCGTGAGATCCGCGATGTCGCGTAAGCCCCAGGCGCAGGAGAGGCCCGAAACCCCCGTCCCGACAACAGCAATACGGGGGCGATTCTTTGCCTCAGTTTCCATGCACAAGTCGCTTCTCTTCTCGGTAGACGCTTTCAGGGACGCGCTTGAGATTGCTGATGATGCCCAGCATGGCGAGCAGACGCAGGGTGTAGTAGGTGGGATCGATCTCCCACCAGTAGAATCCCTGACGCGCCGAGGACTGGTAACGGTGATGGTTGTTATGCCATCCCTCCCCGAGAGTAATGATGGCCAGGAGGAAGCTGTTGCGGCTGTCGTCCCCCGTGTCGTAGCGCGGTGTTCCCCAGACATGGGCCATGGAGTTGATGCAGCAAGTGCCGTGGAACAGAAGCACGGTGCTGATGAATCCTCCCCAGACGAGCATCTGGGGACCCGAGGTATCAAGACTTGGTGCGTATCTATGTAGCGTGGCGCCCAGGCCGTAGGTGAGGAGAGCCACCAGCAGAGGGCCGATCAGGTCGAAGCGGTTGAGGAAAACAAGCTCCGGAAATTTTGTCAGATCGGGAATGAGACTGTAGTCGGTGGGGAAGTTTCTACTGCTGGTCATCCAACCGATATGTGCCCAGAGAAAACCCTTCTGCCTTGGCGAGTGGACATCGACATCCTCGTCTGAATGGGCGTGATGATGGCGGTGGACGGCGGCCCACCAGAGAGCGCCGCGCTGGACGCAGAGCAGTCCGAGTAGGGCAAAGAGGAACTGGACCGTGCGGGAGGCCTTATATGATTTATGGCAGAAGTAGCGGTGATAGATGCCGGTGACAAAAAACATCCGCACGACATAGAGCGCCGCGCAGACGGCCACGGCTATGGGGCTCCATCCGACCCAAAGAACGCCGAGACATCCCAGATGAAGAATGATGAAGGGAATGGCTCTGCCCCACTCCATCGTCTCGGGCATGGCACGGGTCGCCTCGATCCCCCTGGGGAAATAATCCGAGTCGATGAAGCGAATCAGTGGGCTCAGGACGCGCATAACGCTAACGTAGCATCAATCCAACTGGACCCCAAGTTCTCCAAGGAGACGGTGGAGATCGTCGTTCCCATAATAGTCGATGGAGATGTGCCCTTTTTTGTCTCCGTGGTGGAGGGAGATTCCTGTGTTGAAACGCTGGCGGAGGCGGTTTTCGATATTTTTGATATGGGCCGGAGCCTCTTTCGTGATCCGGCCTTTGCCTCCACGCCTCTTTTTCTCACCCGTTGATCCGGCAAGGTGTTCCGCCACGAGTTGCTCCGCGTCACGCACCGAGGCATTGATCCTGATCAGCTTCTCGGCCAGCAGGCGCTGCTCCTCGGGGTTCTTAAGGCCGAGCAGGACTTTGGCATGGCCCACGGTCAGGCGTCCCTGGGTGAGGTGTGCCTGGACTTCGGGATCGAGTTCCATGAGGCGCATCGCATTGGCAACGGCTGGGCGGCTTTTGCCGACACGCTTGGCGATCTCTTCCTGGGAGAGGCGGAATTCCTTGGAGAGGCGGCTGTAGGCGTTGGCTTCCTCGATGGGATTGAGGTCTGCTCGCTGAAGGTTCTCGATAAGTGCCAGCTCAAGAACCTCCTGATCTGAGGCTTTGCGAACGATGACAGGCGCCTCGGTCAGGCCTACTTCAAGCGAGGCACGCATGCGACGCTCACCGGCGATCAGTTCGTACTTGCCGCCCACCAGGCGGACGATCAGGGGCTGGATGATGCCCCGTTCGCGGATCGAATCTATCAGATCTCGCAGTTGGTCATCCCGGAACTCGGTGCGAGGTTGGAGAGGGCTGGCGATGATCTGGTCGAGGCGGATCTGCTGGATGCGTTCGCCATGTTCTTCTGAGGGGACTGGTGCAGCCACGCGAGTGTTGATGAGGGCGCCCAGGCCTTTGCCCAATCCTTTTCCAAGCCCCTTTCCGAGGCCTTTGCCGGCTGATTCCTTGGGGGTGTTTCCTGAATCTGACGTTGCCATAAAAAAGAGCGTAGAGCAGTGCGGGAGGAGTCGGGAAGAAAAAGGTGTGGCGGCGTGGCTCCGGGAGAGTTCAGTATAGGGAAATGTTCTCTCGAATGGACCTTTTGCTACCCACTCATCCGGGAGAGGCATTCGACGGGCCGATGCAGATGGCGCTGGATGAGGTGCTGCTAAAAGAGGTCTCCTGGCCAACGCTCAGGATTTACCATTGGGAATCCGCCTGGGTGACCTTCGGCTATTTTCAGAAGATCGAGGAAGTCCAAGCCACCCATCCGGGTGTTCCTGCCGTCAGGCGATGGACTGGGGGCGGAATGGTCTCCCATGGAGAGGATCTGACCTTTTCCCTGATGGTTCCCGCTGAAGAAAGAGTTGCGTCCGAGCCGCCGACAGCTTTTTACAAGGCGCTGCACGGGAAATTATCCGAGTGGATTCGATCACATCTTTCAGTCTCCACCGATCTAGCTGGGGCCGGTGATGTCATGCTAGGGGCCTCATGCTTTGAAGCACCGGCCACCGACGATCTTTTGATCGGGGGGAGGAAGGTGCTAGGTGGCGCCCTCCGGCGTAGTGGGGGGGCACTCCTTTACCAGGGGAGTCTCAGTATTTCGGATATCCCTGGATGGAATCCGGTTCGGATTTCACCAGAAAGATGGGCGGAGGCCTTTAGTCATACCCTTGAAATCAAGGAACTCGGTGCTCCCCTACTGATGGTGGCGAAGGAGTCGGTCCTAACGCGCTATGGAACTGATGAATGGAACTATCGCAGATAAGTGCGTTTGGAGGGAATTTCGTGGAGTTTTCGTGTCAGGAATGTCACACGAAAGGGATTGTCTTTCTTCACAAAATCACTCTGAGTAATCTACTTAATCCACAAATCCATGACCAGAAACATCCTACTTGCAACTCTCCTTGCCGCATCTGTTTTTCAGGCAAATGCCGCCACGGCACTTAACGCGTCCGGAGCCACTTTTCCTGCCCCACTGTATCTCCGTTGGGCTGCCGATTTTCACAAGGCCAATGCCGACACCACGGTGAACTACCAGGGAGTAGGAAGCGGTGCGGGCGTGAAGCAGTTCAGCGATGGAATCACCGATTTCGGTGCCAGTGACGTCGCAATGTCCGATGCGGAAATTACCAAGGTCAGCGGCAATGTCCTGATGCTCCCCGCAACGGCCGGAACGATCGTTCTCGCCTACAATATCCCCGGAGTTCAGGCCGGTCTGAAGCTTTCTCGTGATGCCTACATCGGAATCCTTCTTGGCACCATTAAGAGCTGGAACGATCCGATCATTGCCAAGGACAACTCCGGCATCACGCTCCCTAATCTGCCCGTGACTGTTGTCGCCCGCTCGGACGGCAGTGGAACGACGGCTGTTTTCACCGCCCACCTGGACGCAGTGAGCGCTGACTTTGCCAGCAAGGTTGGAAGCGGTAAGTCTGTGACCTGGCCCGTCGGTGTTGCCGGCAAGGGTAATGATGGTGTCACCGCCCTTATCAAGCAGACCCCGGGAGCCATCGGTTATGTGGAGTTCGGTTATGCCGAGAACAACAAGCTCACCATGGCCGCTCTTCAGAACAAGGCCGGCAACTTCATCTCTCCGAGTATCGAGAGTGGTGCGGCAACGCTTGCCTCAGTGAACCTTCCAGAGAATCTCCGCGCTTTTATCACCGATCCCGAGGGTGCCAACGACTACCCGATTGCCACCTTCACCTGGCTCCTCGTGAAGAAAACTTACACTGATGCCGCCAAGGCGGCAGCCGTGAAGGCCTTCGTGAACTACGGTCTCACCACAGGTCAGGCAGTCGCTCCTGAGCTCGGTTATATCACGCTTCCTGCAAACGTGGTGGCCAAGGTTCAGGCCGCGCTTGCCACTGTCAAGTAAGGTTCTATCTGATCCTACCAGCAGGTCATTATTCCCGTGGGCGGTAACATCTCAACGACAGGACCCTCCCGTCCCGTTACTCAAGAATACCGCCCACGTCCGGACTTCTTCCGGATAGCCTGTCTGCTTGCCTCGATCCTGACCATTACCCTCCTAGCTTTCATTGTCGGGGAGATTTTGTTCAAGGCCTGGCCAGCCATCAGCAAGTTCGGCCTTGGATTCATCACGGGAATTCAATGGAGTCCAAACAGGGAAGTCTTTGGTGTCCTGCCTGTATTGATCGGTACCGCTGCCAGTAGTTTTCTGGCGCTCCTTTTGGCGCTCCCTCTTGGGTTGGCGATTGCTCTCTTCCTGAGTGAGGATTTCCTTCCTCCGGCGATCCGTCAGGTCATTCGTTTTGTTGTTGAGCTGCTGGCTGCCATCCCAAGTGTTGTCTACGGACTTTGGGGAATCTTTGTGGTGATTCCTCTGGTACAAAAGTACGGGGCTGTGATCGCCGCCAAGTTCGGCTTTATCCCATTCCTGGCGGGTCCGGCTTATGGGAATAGTCTCCTGACCGCCAGTCTTGTTCTTGCCTTGATGGTTCTTCCAACGATTACCGCGATCTCGCGCTCCTCCCTGGTGGCGGTTCCCTACGCGCTTCGCGAAGGATCGTACGCCCTGGGTGCCACCCGCTGGGAGACCATACTGAGCGTTATCATCCCGACGGCTGCCCCCGGCATCGTGGCCTCGGGCATTCTAGCATTCGGCAGGGCGATGGGGGAGACCATGGCGGTGGCCATGCTCATTGGAAACAGTCAGCGTCTTTCCTGGTCGTTGCTCTCCCCCTCCAATACTCTCTCGGCCCTTCTTGCCAACCAGTTTGCCGAAGCCGATGGCATTCAGGTCAGCGCCCTCATGTATGCCGCAGCCCTGCTGGTCATGCTTACTCTCGGAGTGAATATCGCGGGTGAGGCAGTTCTCCGTCGTACTCAGAAAGCGACGGCGGGCCTTCGCTAATCCTGACCTGACTCATGACAAACACAGCCTCTCACTCTGATAAAAATTTCTTCTCCGCTGACGGAAAAGGGACTTCTGTCTTCAGGTTGTTCCGCAATCGCTTCCTGACTGGCCTTTGCATCGCGCTCTCCTTGCTGACGCTGGTGCCGCTTTTTTCTATCGTGATTCTGGTGATCCAGAACGGATTCCCCCTGCTCTCGGCGAATCTCTTCACGCAGCTTCCCCCTGCTCCAGGCATGGATGGTGGAGGTTTTGGAAATGCCATTCTGGGGACTCTTGTCATGGTCGGGATCTCGCTTGTGTTCTCGGTTCCACTTGGGATTTTGGCGGCGATTTTTGTCAACGAATACGCGCCTGTTTCGTGGTTGGCTTCCGCTGTGCGATTCGTTGCCAAACTGCTTACCGGGATTCCCTCGATTATCTGCGGTGTTTTCGCATTTGCAGCCGTGGTGATGACGACTCACAAATTCTCCGCTCTCGCCGGAGGAATCGCGCTGGCCATCCTAATCCTCCCCACGATCCTGCTGACTGCCGAGCAAGCGCTGTTAGGGGTTCCCTACGCCTTCCGTGAGGCCTCCTTCGGTGTTGGAGCCACGCCCTTCCAGACGATCTGGCGCATTGTTCTTCCCGAGGCGATGCCTGCTATCATGACCGGAGTTATGCTGGCCGTGGCGCGTGCCGCCGGTGAGACCGCGCCGGTGCTCTTCACAGCGCTCTTCAGTCAGAACTGGATCAAGGGCATCATGGAGCCGACGGCCTCCCTCTCGGTGCTGATCTACAACTTCGCCTCGCTCCCCTACGCCTACCATATCAAGCTGGCTTGGTCGGCCTCGCTGGTCCTCGTTGCTTTGGTGACCCTCAGCAATATTCTCGCTCAGGTGATTTTTGCCCCGAAACACCGATAATCTCTTTTTTTAACCTTAGTCGGAATCATCTCCACCGAAGAATATACATCCATGACCACCGAAGCTTCCCAGCACCCTTTGGAACTCACCAATGATTTTGCTCCCGGTGAAACGAATTTTATCAAGGTCGATAACTTCAAGTTTTTCTACGGCAAGAAGGAAGCTCTTCATGGAATCAATCTGGAGATTCCCTCGCGCAAGGTGACCGCCTTCATCGGCCCCTCGGGGTGCGGAAAGTCGACACTGCTTCGCAATTTCAACCGGATGAACGAACTCATTCCCGGGGTGCGTCACGAGGGGGATATCACGATTCATGGCACGAGCATCTACGATCCCTCGGTCGAAATCATTGCCCTGCGTCGACGGATTGGAATGGTCTTCCAGAAATCGAACCCCTTCCCCATGTCGATCTTCGAGAATATCGTCTATCCACTCCGGATCGCAGGTCAGAATACCCGTTCCGTGCTGGAGGAGACCGTCGAGCGCTGCCTGCGCTCCGCGGCTCTCTGGGATGAGGTCAAGGATCGCCTCCACGACAGCGCTCTCGGACTCTCCGGTGGACAGATGCAGCGTCTCTGCATTGCCCGTGCGGTGGCCAGTCGTCCCGAGATCCTACTCATGGATGAGCCCTGCTCTGCATTGGATCCGATCGCGACGGCGAAGGTCGAGGAGCTGATCATCGAACTGAAGAAGGACTTCACCATCGTCATCGTGACCCACAACATGCAGCAGGCGAGCCGCGTCTCCGAGCTAACCGCATTTTTCTATCTCGGAAACCTTGTGGAATTTGACAATACACGCAAAATTTTCACTAATCCCTCGATGAAGCAGACCGAGGAATACATCACCGGCCGATTCGGTTGACCCCTTCCATCACCTCCATGCACAAAGAGCCCTCCAAAGTTCATACGATTTCAATTTTCACCACGGCACTGGACCAGCTCCGGAGCAGCGTGCTGAAGATGTCCAGCCTGGCGCAGCTGAATCTCAAGAATTCCATTAAGGGGTTGCTTGAGCGTGATGACGACTGGTGCAATAACTCCATCGCCGACGACGAAGAGATCGACTTGCTTGAAATGCAGATTGACCATGAGGGGATCGAGGTCATGAGCCGTTTCCAGCCTGTGGCCTCGGATCTGCGCGAGGTTATTTCCTCGATCAAGATAGGAGCAAATATCGAGAG
>CAIKYN010000114.1 GCA_903831635.1 uncultured Spartobacteria bacterium | reverse complement strand
TGAGCTCTGGAATCCGGGTAGAATCATTTTTGTCAGCAGTACCTCCGTCTACGGACAGACTGATGGATCCTGGGTCACCGAGGAATCTCCAGCCATTCCAGATCGCGAGACAGGCCGCATCCTCTTGGAGGCCGAACAGCTGGCCCTTGCCGCTGGAGGGAGTGTTGCTCGCCTTTCCGGAATCTATGGACCTGGACGCTCCGTACTTTTGAAAAAATTCTTGGCCCACGAGGCGACACTTGAAGATGGAGGCCATCGCTGGATCAACCAGATTCATCGTGATGACGCTGCCGCTGCCCTGGCGCGCCTAGGCGACTTCGTCGTTCCTGTTGGTCTCTACAATGTGACCGATAATGCCCCGGCTACCCAACGCGAGGTGTACAGCTGGGTGGCTGACTTCCTCAAGCGTCCGCTTCCTCCGGAAGGACCTGCTGACATGAATCGAAAGCGCGGCTGGACCTCCAAGCGGATTAGCAATGCCAAGCTCCGGTGTGCAGGTTGGGTTCCGCAATTTCCCAGCTATCGAGACGCTTTGCCCCAATTGCTGGATAATTCGACCATGTCGTCTCTAGAGTAAGGATTGCGGATTCAAGGGTTGTTGTGCCAAGATGTCTCAATTCCCGTGAAACAGACCATCTTAATCGTTGATGACGAAAAGAATACTCGTGATGGATTGAGGGCTGTTCTGGAAGAACATTTCGACGTATCGCTGGCATCGGATGCGGCGGGAGCTCTCGCCTTGATCGATGCAGATCCTCCCGACCTGGTCCTCACCGACCTGAAACTCGGCGCCGACGACGGCATGGATTTGATGAGGAAGATCCTAAAATGTTCCGATCCGCCGATCTGCATCATGATGACGGCTTACGGATCTGTGGATACAGCGGTCGAGGCGATGCGTCAGGGAGCTTATGATTTCGTGACCAAGCCGGTGAATATCGATCGCCTGGAGATGCTCATCCGGCGCGCCCTCCGCGAAAGAACGGTGCAGGCAGAAAACCTCGAACTCCGCCAGGAAGTACGAAAAACGCGAACTCCCGACAGAATGATCGGCCGATCTCCGGTGATGGAGCGGGTCTTCGAGACCATCCGACAGGTGGCTCCCAGCAAAGCAACGGTTCTCATCCAAGGAGAAAGCGGATCGGGAAAGGAAGTCGCTGCCAAGGCAATCCATGATCTGAGCACCCGCGCAGAGAAGCCGTTTGTCGCGGTTCATTGCGCCTCCCTCTCCCCCCAGTTGCTGGAGAGTGAACTCTTCGGTCATGAAAAGGGAGCCTTCACCGGGGCAGGCGAGCGGAGAATCGGGCGCTTCGAACAGGCCTCTGGCGGCACGCTGTTCCTCGACGAAATCGGCGAGATCGACCCAACAGTCCAGGTCAAAATCCTGCGCGTACTGGGCGAAAAGAGCTTTGAACGTGTCGGTGGCAACCAGACCCTCAACTCAGATGTCCGACTGATCGCAGCCACCAATAAGGATCTGTCCGCCATGGTACGCGCGGGGACATTCCGCGAGGATCTGTTCTTCCGCCTTAACGTGGTTCCCCTCACCATGCCGCCTCTTCGCACTCACCCCGAGGATATCCCACTGTTAGTCGGTGCCTTCCTCAAGGAAATGGCCAAGGAGCATGACAAACCCGAGCGCCACTTCACCCCGGAAGCCATGGAAGCCCTCGAGACCCATGCATGGCCCGGCAACATCCGTGAGCTCCGAGCCGCCGTGGAGCATGCCGTCGTGCTGGGAAACGGAAAGGAACTCTCACTGCGTGATCTTCCTGCTTCCCTGCGAGCCTCTTCCACACCGCTTGGAGAGGGCGAGATGAATCTGGCCCGAATCGAGGCCACCGTGATCCACAAGGCCCTGGAGGATTGCGCAGGCAATCGCACGATGGCGGCAAAAAAGCTCGGCATCAGCCGCCGCACCCTGCATCGTCATCTTGCTCAGATTGGCATGAGGAAATCCAAACTGCCGAGCATCTGACATTCGCTCAAGCCATGGTTTCCAAGACAACAAAAACCGATTCTGATACCGAGACTTCCATCGAGAAATCGCTCGGTCGCTTGGAAAACATCGTGGAGGAGATCGAACAGACCCCTCCACCTCTGGAGACTCTCATCGAGCGCTATGAGGAGGGAATGAAGCTGCTTCAGATCTGCCGCGAGAAGCTCGATGCGGCCGAGAAAAGAATCGAGATCATCACGCGGAATAGCCGCGGCGAAACAGCGCTCAAGCCGTTCGAGGAGTCGTGAGTTCGGATCATCCACGGCACCTGTTGGATGCCATCGACTCCCCGGCTGATTTGAAAAAACTTCCGGAGAGTGACCTCCCTGCACTCGCCCAGGAAATCCGAGAGGAATTGATCGGCACGCTCGCCGAAACAGGAGGCCACCTCGGCCCGAATCTCGGCGTCGTTGAACTCTCGATCGCCCTACACCGCGTCTTTGAGACGCCTACCGATAAGATCCTCTTCGACGTCAGCCATCAGGGATACATTCATAAAATCCTCACCGGACGCCGGAAGCAGCTCGGATCGATGCGCCAGCACGGAGGCCTCAACGGATTCCTTCTCCGCACCGAGAGCGAGCACGACTGCTATGGAGCGGGACATGCAGGGACAGCTCTCTCCGCAGCCCTTGGCATGGCGGCGGCGCGGGACATGAATGGTGGCGCCGAGCATGTTGTGGCCGTCGCAGGCGACGCTGCCTTCACCTGCGGAGTCAGTTACGAGGCCCTCAACAATGTCTCGGAGACCACAAAACGCTTCATCGTGGTGCTCAATGACAACCAGTGGTCGATCGCCAGAAATACGGGCGCCATCGCGGAGCATCTCAACAGGATCGCCACCAGCCCGGCCTATGCTCATCTCCACGATCAGGCTGCAAAGTTTGTCGAATGGATCGGCGGCAAGAGCGCGCGTCAACTTGCCCATAAGATCAAGTCGGGAGTGAAGCAGATCATCGGACCAAGCGTGATCTTCGAGAATCTAGGCCTGCGTTATTTCGGCCCGATCGACGGTCATGACATCCCCCTGCTTATACGTACCTTTGAGTTCCTCAAGACACTGAACGAACCGGTGCTCCTTCATATCATGACGAAGAAGGGGAAGGGATTCGGCCCCGCGATCGAAAAACCCGACAAGTTCCACGGACTCGGAAAGTACCAACCCGATACCGGCGAAACCCAAACCGCTCCCACTCCGACCTACTCGGAGATTTTCGGCAAGACGCTTTCAGGATTTGCGGATCATAACCGCAAGATCGTTGCCATTACAGCGGCGATGCCCAACGGCACGGGCCTCGTTCAGTTCGCCTCACGACATCCCGACCGATTTTATGATGTCGGGATCGCGGAGGAGCATGCAGCACTCTTTGCCGCAGGCATGGCAACCAAGGGAATGAAACCCTTCCTTGCGATCTACTCGACCTTCATGCAGAGGGCCTTCGACATGATCGTTCACGATATCGCCCTGCAGAATCTCAATGTCGCGCTCTGCATGGATCGAGCGGGGCTTTCCGGTGACGACGGACCAACACACCACGGGCTCTTCGACATTGCCTACCTACGGAGCATTCCGGGTGTTATCGCCATGCAACCGAAGGATGAGGAAGAATTTGCCGACATGCTCTGGACGATGGCCAATCATCATGAAGGGCCGATCGCGATCCGTTATCCGCGTGGAGCGGGTACAGGGGCCGTCCCTAGACCGACTCCGAAGCTCCTCGAGATCGGCAAAGCCGAGGTGCTACGCCATGGAACGGATGTGGCTCTCTTCGGTCTTGGAAACTTCTGTGAGGTGGCCATGGAGACAGCCGACCTTCTCGAGAAGCGAGGAATCAAGGCAGCCGTCATCAACCCGCGTTGGATCAAGCCATTGGATGCGGGGACGCTGGAGTTCTTCGCACGCGGCTCCAGGGTTCTTTGCACTCTGGAGGACCATGCTGTCAGTGGAGGCTTTGGTGCCGCTGTGGCAGAGCATCTCTCCGATGCCGGGATCACCACACCGCTCGTGCGTGTGGGATGGCCCGATCAGTTCATCGAGCACGGCTCCGTCCCCATTCTTCGTGAAAAATACGGCATGACGGCGCAGGCGGCCGCTGAACGGATCGTTCAGTCCCTGAAATTGGTAAACCGAAAAACTAAGGCGCTTCTTTAATCGGTCGACATGAAAATAACCGCCTCCCTTTCGAGAGGCGGTTTTCTAATTGGAATGGCTGTGAACTAACAGTCTAACAGCCTACAGCCTAAACCCCTGCGCTTTTCAGAGCGCCTTGTGGGCTCCGTCGCAGAGGGGACCATTGCCGCTGTGCTTGCAGCCGCAGAAGTAAACGGGACCATCTTTCTCGGCGGTGTAGGGTGTCGGGGCGAAGTCGCTTCCCTTGTGTGAACCATCGCAGAAAGGCTGCGTGGCGCTTTTACCGCAGGAGCACCAGTAATAGGTCTGGCCAGCTTTGACCTCGACGGGGATGGGAGACTTTTGAGCAATGACAGGTTCGGACATAAGAGTGAAGGTTAGGAATTTTGGTGATTGAGTTTTTACTTAACGCCGTTAATGATTTGCCTGCGACACTTCAAAAAGCAATACGATATTTTCCCATCAAACCAACCCGGCAAACACACCAATGAGTCATACCATTCCTGAATCCCAGCTTCTTGACGCTCTGAACTGGCGCTATGCCACCAAGACCTTCGATGCCTCAAAGAAGATCTCCGACGCCACGTGGAAAACCCTTGAAGAGAGTCTTGTCCTCTCCCCTTCGTCCTTCGGACTTCAGCCTTATCGGTTCCTGATT
>CAIKYN010000113.1 GCA_903831635.1 uncultured Spartobacteria bacterium | reverse complement strand
GCATAAGTTTGTTAGGGAGACCAAGGAGTTCGAGACCGTCAGCGTGAAGATTCGTGTGGCGGGTCATAATCGTAAATTCGTGACCCTCGAGCATGAAATCTATGATTCCGCTGGTAACCAACTTGGCAAGGGAAGTCAGAGTCTTCTTTTCGTCTCCTCAACGGATTACAAGATGATCGACATACCAGGGGATGTCATGGGCTCCTTCCTAGCCTACCTTTGATAGCACTCCTGGAGGGATTCTTGAGGAGGCGCTCATCTTAATTCCATGCTGGCTCAAAAAACTCACCTCATGCGAGGTTGCATGGCCGGAGCGTTGGTGCTCTTTCTTCTTCAACTCGGATGCTCAAGAAAACAGAATTCCATTCTGGAAAACGGTCATCCAACGCCCACGGCCTCTCCAATTCCGATCCTTCCTCGTAAAAATTACGACACCGCCAAGCTTTTCAATGGAATTACTCTGAAGAGCAGCGTCGATTGCAATCCCTCAGAGGAAACGGCCCTTGTTGCAGGATCAGACAGTAACTCTTATAAAATGGACATCACCCTGCATGTCCGTTGGCCCAAAGCCGCAACTTCCATTGCTGATCTGCAAGCCGCCACACCGGAGATTGCCGAGTTACTCCCGAACCTCAACTCCCTGTTGAGCAATGCGGTCCTCTCTCCTGATTTTGCCGCACTCCTCGGCCATAAGGAGAAATCACTTCGAAACAACCTGGGACAACTCCAGCACCTACCTTACCGCGACTCACTTTTTGACTGCCAGACAATCCTAGATCTGAATCACTCGGGGAACTCCCGCCGCGCTCTCTTCATACAGGCAATCATGAATGTGAATACGGATGGATCCGATGGCGACCGGAACCTCCCCCTCGACCGACTCTCGCTCACCTACCAGCCTCAGACCAATTATCGCTGGGCAAAAAAGAGCGACCGACCCAACCCTTGTCTCCGGGAAGAGGTATCCCAACTCGCTCTCACCGAGGCAGAACTCGGAAGCGGAACCATGAGTGCCCTGCAAAAATCCTCGCTCGAGGCTCGTTCCACTTCCGCCAAAGCCACCATCGCTGAGTTGAAGCGGTGGAGCTTTCTTTCAGGAACCGCGGATCCTTTTATTGTGCTGCCCTCCTTCATGGTGGGAAAATCCCCTGGTCAACCCGGTATCGGTGACTACGCGGTCGTCATAGCAAACGGTACCCTCTACCCAGCTATCCTGGGCGATCTCGGACCGAATTCCAAAATCGGTGAGGCCTCTCTGCGGATCTGTCGTGAAATTTTCCCCGATTCCGGAGCCGACAGGCGTCCCGTTAGCCGCCCCGAAGTCGTTTATCTCGTCTTCCCGGGTACTGCCGAGAAACCATTTGCCGCTCCTGATTACGCTCACTGGTCGGAACGCTGTCATGCTCTCTGGAAGGAATTCGGGGGCAGCGAGACGGCCCTATGGCACGAGTGGGCTTCTTTAGAGAAACCATGGCCAACACCGACGCCAACTCCACTCTCCTCACCAACCGTTGTTGAACCTCCATCCCAGCCATCGCCGGCTGTTGGTACGAATCGTGCTGCTTCACCGAGTCAACCAACCTCCAGCCTTCCCTCCCCCACCCCAAACCTGTAAAAGATTCTTTTTTCAAGAAATTATCCCAATCATCCATACCCAATAAAACAATGATCACCACCGGTACAAAAGCCCCCGATTTTACCCTTTCCATCGTCACCGCCGAGGGCCCCAAGCAAGTCACACTCTCTGCTGAGATCGGCAAGAAGAACATTCTCTTGCTCTTCGTTCCCATGGCCTTCACCGGAGTCTGCACCACCGAACTTTGCGAGATCAGCAAGGGGATCGGAGCTTATGATTCACTCGACTGCACCGTCTACGGTATCAGTGGAGACAATCCCTTTGCCCAGCAGGCATGGGCGCAGAAGGAAGCGATCACCATCCCGCTCCTAAGCGATTACGAGCATGCCGTCGCCAAGGCTTACGGAATCGCTTACGAGAGCTTCCTTCCCCAGATCGGCCTTGGCATGGGTGGAGTCGCCAAACGCTCCGCCTTCCTGATCGACCGCGCCGGAGTGATCCAGTACGCCGAGTCGAATGAAGATCCCAAGCAGCTTCCAGACTTCGCCAAGATCCAAGCTAAGCTCGCCGAACTCAAGTAGAGAGCCAAAGCCTAAACACCTAGCACCTACATCCATAATTTCCATGAGCACCGACCCGTTCAAAACACTCCGCACCTTCGAGCCCACAAAAGGAACCAGCGCCTCTTATTACTCCCTCCCCGCTCTTGAGGAGCAGGGCGTCGGTAAGATCTCCCGCCTTCCCTTCTCGATCCGCGTGGTGCTGGAGTCGGTTCTTCGCAACTGCGACGGCAAAAAGGTTCATGACAAGGATGTGAAGGCTCTTGCAGCATGGAACGCCAAAGCTCCGGCTCCAGAGGAGATTCCCTTCGTCGTGGCGCGTATCGTGCTCCAGGACTTCACCGGCGTTCCTCTACTGGTCGATCTCGCCGCAATGCGCAGCGCCGTGGCGCGCCTTGGCGGGAAGCCAGGCATCATCGAACCGCTTGTTCCCGTTGATCTCGTCGTCGATCACTCCGTCCAGGTCGACTACTACGGCTGGGCCGACGCGATGAAGCTGAACCTCGACATGGAGTTCAAGCGCAATCGCGAGCGCTATGAATTCCTCAAGTGGGGCCAGCAGGCCTTCGAGACATTCGGCGTTGTGCCTCCCGGCATCGGGATCGTCCACCAGGTGAACCTTGAGTACCTCGCCCGTGGCGTTCTTCACTCTGGCGGAGTCTATTACCCCGACAGCCTTGTCGGCACGGACTCCCATACCACCATGATTAACGGCCTTGGCGTCGTCGGGTGGGGCGTCGGCGGCATTGAGGCCGAGGCGGGTATGCTCGGCCAGCCTGTTTACTTCCTCACTCCAGAGGTGGTCGGCGTTCATCTCACTGGCAAGCTCAGCGAAGGAGTCACCGCCACCGATCTTGCGTTGCGTGTCACCCAGATGCTGCGAGCTGCAAAGGTCGTCGGCAAGTTCGTCGAGTTTTATGGCGAGGGTGCCGAGTCGCTCCCTCTCCCTGACCGAGCCACCATCGCCAACATGGCTCCCGAATATGGCGCCACCATGGGTATCTTCCCCGTTGATTCCGAATCCGTCGCCTTTTTGCGTGCCACCGGCCGCACTGAGAAGGAGTGCGGCGCCTTCGAAAACTACTTCAAGGCACAGGGCATGTTCGGCATGCCTCGCAAGGGAGAGATCGATTACAGTGTCGATCTCGAACTCGACCTTGCAACGGTCGTTCCTAGCGTTGCCGGACCAAAGCGCCCTCAGGACCGCATCGATCTTCCTCAACTCCGTTCCACCTTCCACGAACTCCTCTCCAAGTCAGTTGCCGAGGGGGGATATGGAAAGGATGGCGGGGCGCTCACTGCCGAGGCCCTGGTCGCCCGTCGCAATCCCACCATCCCCGCCGATGAGGAGGAGATGATCAGTGATCGGCCCACGCCTGATGCCGTCCACCAGATGCCCGAATCTCCGTACCACAACGAGCACAATGAGCATGGCGGCAAGAGCGTGATCCGCAATGGTTCTGTCCTCATTGCGGCCATCACCAGCTGTACCAATACCAGCAACCCGAGCGTCATGCTTGCAGCGGGACTCTTGGCTAAGAAGGCCGTCGATGCAGGACTGGAGATGGATCCCACAGTGAAGACATCACTCGCTCCCGGTTCCCGTGTCGT
>CAIKYN010000112.1 GCA_903831635.1 uncultured Spartobacteria bacterium | reverse complement strand
AGGACTCGACTATCCCGAGGCCCTCGCCGAGGCCGTGAAGCTCGGCTACGCCGAGGCCGACCCCACGCTCGATATCAACGGATGGGATGCCGGTCACAAGGCGATCATCCTGGCCGCACTTGCCTACGGTTTCTGGGTCGACTCCTCCACGATCCGCGTCGAGGGCATCGACAGTGTCAGTGCTGCCGACATCCATTTCGCAAAGAGTCTCGGCTACTGCATCAAGCTCCTCGGCTCGATCCGTGAGAACAGTGGCAAAGTCGAGGTGGGCGTCGCCCCCACGCTCATCCCCCTCGGCAATGTCCTCGCGTCGGTGAATGGTGTTTTTAATGCCGTTGCTGTCCGGGGTGATCTCGTCGGTGATAGTCTCTTCTATGGGCGAGGCGCGGGTCGCGGCCCCACATCCACCTCGGTCATCGGTGACCTTGTCGAAGCGGCTCATGTGCTGGATGCTCCCCGTCAGACCTACGGCTTTGCTTCTCATAGCCTCTACGGTAGCAGTCGCCCAGCCTCCGAAATCGTGGGCTCCTATTACCTGCGACTCTCGGTGGATGACAAGCCGGGTGTCCTGGCACGGATCGCGGGTCTTCTCGGAGAGGCGGGCATTGGGATCTCTTCGGTAGTCCAACCGGAATCAATCGCCGGCGTGGAGACTCCTCTGGTCCTGATGATCCACGAGGCCGCCTACGGTGTGATGTGCGCCGCCCTTGCGAAGATCGCTGCTCTTAACTGCGTGAAGGGAGATCCCGTCCTCTTTAATGTGGAAACCTTTTCCTAATTTCCTGATCTAAATTTGATGAAAAAGACTTTCAATGATTGCGGCGTGATCGCGCGCTACCGGGAGTTTCTTCCCGTCACCGATGCCACGCCCGTTATCTCGCTTAGCGAAGGGTCCACTCCGCTGATCCATTCGCCCAAGCTGAGCGCCATCACAGGCGGTGAGATCTATGTTAAGTATGAGGGGTTGAATCCAACCGGCTCATTCAAGGATCGCGGCATGACCATGGCAATTTCCAAGGCCGCTGAGGAGGGAGCACATACCGTCCTCTGCGCCTCCACAGGGAATACTTCCGCTGCTGCCGCCGCCTACGCCGCACGTGCCGGAATGAAGTGCGCCGTCCTTCTTCCTGCAGGACGCATCGCGGGGGGTAAGATGGTTCAAGCCTATATCTACGGAGCGACTGTCGTTGCCATCCGGGGGAATTTTGACGATGCCCTGCGTCTTGTGCGCGAGTTAGGCGAGACCGGTGACTTTGCGATCGTGAATTCGATCAATCCCTACCGCATCGAGGGGCAGAAGACCGCTGCCTTCGAGATCATCGAGGAGTTGGGGAATGCACCCGACATTCATATCCTCCCCGTTGGCAACGCCGGGAATATCACCGCCTACTGGAAGGGATACAAGGAATTCAAGGATTTGGGACGCAGTCACAAGCTTCCCAAGATGCTCGGCGTTCAGGCTGCCGGATCCGCCCCTCTCTATTATGGTGCCCCCATGGATAACCCTGAGACGGTGGCCACAGCCATTCGGATTGGACGACCTGCTAGCTGGGATGGAGCCATCGATGCGGTCTCCGAATCAGGAGGATGCTTCGAGATCGTTGAGGACTCCGAGATCCTCGCTGCCCAGAAGTGGCTCGCATCCAACGAGGGGATTTTTGTCGAGCCAGCCAGTGCCGCCCCCGTGGCAGCACTCTTCAAATGCTTCAACCGCAGCGGAAAGACCACGCAGTGTGACTGCTGCCCCTTCCGTCAGATCCAGCCCGGAGCGAAGGTCGTTCTCACGGTCACTGGTCATGGTCTGAAAGATCCCGATACGGCGAAGCATGCTGTCACAGCGCCCATCGAGACCGATGCCACGGCTTCTGCCGTCCGTGAAGCCCTAGCCAAGATCAACAACTGATCGTTAGCGATCCACTTTTTAATTTTTTAACGTCTTCCCAATGCCTCTCATCGTTCAGAAATACGGCGGCACCTCGGTTGGCAACCCCGAGCGCATCATGAATGTCGCCCGGCGCCTTCTCGAGACGCAGCGCGCGGGGAATTCCGTCGTTGCCGTTGTCTCGGCGATGTCCGGGGTTACCGATTCACTGATCAAGTTGGCCCGCGAGGTTTCTGCAAAGCCGACAGAGCGTGAAATGGATGTTCTTCTCTCGACCGGTGAGCAGACCACAATGGCCCTCACCGCCATGGCGATCCAGAGCCTGGGTGGCAAGGCTGTCTCACTCACGGGTGCCCAGGCCGGCATTGTCACCAACGGAGTTCACACCAAGGCCAAGATCAGCAACGTCACCCCTGACCAGATCAAAAAGCACCTCGATGAGGGATCTATCGTGATCGTAGCCGGCTTCCAGGGTGAGACCACCGAAGGGGACATCACCACCCTTGGCCGAGGTGGATCTGATCTTACCGCCATTGCACTGGCTTCTGCCGTTGATGCTGATACCTGTCAGATCTTCACTGATGTCGACGGAGTCTACACCTGTGATCCCCGCATTGTCCCAACCGCGAAGAAAATCGAGGCAATCTCTTACGACGAGATGCTCGAGATGGCGAGCAGCGGCTCCAAGGTGATGCAGTCCCGCTCGGTCGAGTTCGCCAAAAAATTCGGAGTCACCTTCGAGGTCCGCAGCAGCTTTAACAACAACCCAGGAACAACCGTGAAAGAAGAATCCGCAGGAATGGAACAGGTCGTCGTGCGCGGCGTCAGCGTCGAGCGTAACCAGGCCAAGGTCACCGTGAGCCAAGTCCCTGACAAACCGGGATGCGCCGCCCGACTCTTCACAGCACTCGCAGATGCT
>CAIKYN010000111.1 GCA_903831635.1 uncultured Spartobacteria bacterium | reverse complement strand
TCAGCGACATTAATGTGTCGTTCATGATGAAGGTGCCGCAGATCCTGATCCTCTTTTTCTTCATCGGGCTGCTGGAGGATACCGGTTACATGGCCCGCGCCGCTTTCCTGATGGATCGTGTGATGAGCAAGGTGGGACTCCATGGGAAATCCTTCATTCCCCTGTTGAGTTCCTACGCCTGCGCCATTCCAGGCATTATGTCCACACGGACAATCGAAAATCCCAAGGATCGCCTGGTCACTATTCTCGTGGCTCCGCTCATGAGTTGCTCAGCCCGGCTGCCCGTCTATGCCCTGATGATCGCGGCGCTGATGCCGGCAAGCAGTGTCTGGGAAAAGGGTGGTCTTATGATGGCCCTTTACCTCCTCGGAACCACGGCGGCATTGCTCTTTGCATGGCTTTTTAAAAAAACGATCCTCAAGGGTGAAACTCCTCTCTTTCTGATGGAGTTGCCTCCCTACCGTCTCCCTTCCCTCCAGCAGATTGTCGCGCACATGTTTCAACGCGCGGGAATCTTTCTGAAGCGTGCAGGCACCGTGATCCTTGGCATCTCGATTATTCTCTGGTTCCTCGCCAGCTTTCCGAAAATCCATGTTCCGGAAGGGGCCCCTGAGCCCCATGAACCTTCTAAAACTGAGCAGCTCCAGCAGAGCTTTGCAGGTCATATCGGACGAGCGCTCGAGCCTGCCCTAGCGCCACTCGGCATGGATTGGAAGATCGGTATCGGGCTTGTAGCTGCGCAAGCCGCACGTGAGGTCTTCGTCGGCACCATGTCTGTTGTGTACAACGTCGAGCGGAAGAAAAGCGACGCTCCGGACATGCTGGGAGAGACTCTACGCAAGCAGCAGCGACCCGATGGCACACCCGTTTTCTCCCCGCTGACCTGCCTCTCCATTCTTATCTTCTTTGTCTTCTCCATGCAGTGCGTCAGCACGCTGGCTGTGGTGCGCCGCGAAACCAATAGCTTCCGCTGGCCCCTCTTCCAGTTCAGCTACATGACCGGCACGGCGTATCTGCTTTCCTTCTTAGTCTACCAGGGGGGCCGGTTGATAGGTTTTCACTAAGGGGAAAACAGAATGAATTTGGAACTCAGGAACTCAGGAACAGAACGAGAAGGTAATTGTGTTATATTGAACCTATGACACCAGAGCTGCAGACAACCATCGCTCTTGGAATCGTCGTCGCGGCCGTGGTGTTCTTTGTCGCCAAGTGGTTGAGGGGCCGTAAGAAGCCAGGATGTGTTGGGGGTTGTTCCTGCGCCGGAAAGAAGCTTTAGAGAGGGGTTTCGGCGGTCTTCTTTCTAGCAGGTGCTTTCTTTTTTACCGAAGACGCCTTGGGCTTTGTAGCCTTTGCTGCTTTGGCAGACTTTTTTTCCACAGCCTTAGCGACTGCATCTGTGGTGAGGTTGGGCTTGAGAGGTTTGCCAAAGCGGCCGCGCTTCACGGTGGAGTCTCCGTCTTTCGGGGCTTTCGGTTCTCTAGGTTCAAACTCGAAGCCGACTTTCTTACCCTCGAGTTTGAGGTAGGCGGCGAATTTCCGCCCTTTCTTCGACACGAAGCCGGCGATGAGATTCGTCCTGCCGGTTTCGGACAGTTTAACAATCTCTTCACGAGGGATGGCGCGCTGCAGGATGGTCTTGCCGGTGCGGAATTCACAGGTCTTCTCAGCCCCGATCGACTGGTCGCAGACATAGCTGGTGACGCCTTCGCGGATGGTTCCCTTTTTGCAGACCGGGCAGGGGGCAATGGCCTCTGAATTACGCAGCGCCTCCTCGGCTGCCGGATCGCCCTCGCGTTCTCCGAAGACGAACTTAAGCTTGAATTCAGGATCAAATTCGAGCTCAGCGGAGAAAGGTTTTCCGAAACGGCTGCGGAAACCATCCAAGGGGCCGACGGTTTTTTTCGTGAGGAGTTCGGTGATCTCCGGACGCTCCAGCGGTCGACCAGCCAGGGACTTCCAGAGGCTGAGGTCGCAGCTTCTGCATTTGAATTGGCGGACATTCTCCTTGAAGGGGCCCTTGCCGCACTTGGGGCAGATGACCTCCAGGTCAGGGAAGGCGCCCTCGGCGTCGTCGGTGAAGCCCTGCGCTTTCGTGATGATATCGCGCGTGAAGCCACGGATCTCTTCCATGAACTCGGGCCGCTTGAATTCCCCGGCTTCCATCTGCTTGAGCTTGTGCTCCCACTCACCGGTCAGCTCGGGAGACGTCAGGACGGCCACCCCCATGTGCTTGAGCAGGTTGACCAATGCCAATCCCTTGCTGGTAGCCGTGAGGTCACGACCCTCGCGGAGGACATAGCCATCGCCCAGGAGTCCCTCAATAATGGCGGCGCGTGTGGCCGGAGTGCCAAGACCCCGGAGGCTCATGGCCTCGCGCAGTTCCTCATCTTCAACTAGCTTTCCCGCACCTTCCATGGCGCTGAGCAGGGTGGCCTCGTTGTAGCGGGCTGGCGGACGTGTTTGCGCCTCATGCACTTCGACGGAATCGGTACGTGCCGGCTCCAGATGACCATCCGCTCCTGCTACAGGAACCAAGGTCTTGGCATCTTCTTCACCCTCGGCAACGGCCTGCTTGCCGTAGACAGCCTGCCATCCCGGATCGGTAAGGACTTTCCCCTCGCTCTTGAAGGGCTCACCCTCCACACGGGTGATGCGGGTGGTCACATCAAAGCGGGCGGGAGGATAGAAGACTGCGACGAAACGCTGAGCGACCATCTGAAAGAGCTTTGCCTCAACTTCGTCGAGCCC
>CAIKYN010000110.1 GCA_903831635.1 uncultured Spartobacteria bacterium | reverse complement strand
TACTGCCACACCGAAGCATCTGCTGAAACTCCTGGGTGACCAGACCTTGCTGGAGCAGACAGTACGCCGCTTTGAAGGAGTTGTTCCTTTCGATCAGATCTTCATCCTCACCAATGTCGCTCAGATCGAGGCGACGCTGGCTGCAGTCCCCTTCCTGCCCCCCGCCAACATTATTGCCGAACCGGCCAAGCGTGATACCGCTCCCGCCGCCGCCCTGGCCACGGGCATTGCCAGAAGCCGACGCTCCGATGCCATCGTCGCCCTCTTCCCAGCCGACGCGATGATCCATGATACGGCGACCTTCCGGAGACAATTGACCGAAGCGACAGAGTTTGTGGCCGGGAACCCGGCGATCCTTACCTTCTCGATCACGCCGACCCATCACTCGACTGGCTTCGGCTATCTCGAACTCGAGGAAGGGGCCGCATCCAAAGAGGGGGTTGTCACCGTGAACCGCTTCGTCGAGAAGCCTGATGAGACAAAGGCACAGGCTTTCCTTGAAGGCAAACGCCATGGCTGGAATGCCGGAATGTTCCTCTGGCAGGCGGAGACCTTCCTGGCCGAATGCAGGAAGCATCAGCCTGATCTCGAGAAGTTCATTCTTGAGTTCCCCAAAGGTGATCATGCCTCCTACCTCGCGGATCGTTTTCCCCTGCTTCCCAAGATCTCGGTCGATTACGCCATCATGGAGCACGCCGCTAGCGTCGTCGCCCTGATCGCTTGCTTTGACTGGGATGATGTCGGCTCCTGGACAGCGCTCCCTCCTCACCTCGGAATCGACGAGAACGGAAATACCCTCAAGGGGAAGGTCGTCACCCTTGACGCCGCCCACAATATCGTCATCGGCGGCAAGCGCACGATCGCTCTCTGCGGCGTCAGCGACCTCGTCGTCGTGGAAACCGACGATGCCGTCCTTGTCTGCCACCGCAATGCGGTTCAGCAGATTAAGAATTTACCCCTCCCCCCGGAACTCAAATAACAGGAACAAGGCTAAAGCGGTTTAGCCTGAAGGCAGTTAGGTCAAAAACTGAAACTCTCCCGCAGAGACGCGTAGACGCAGAGATAAAACAGGGGAGACGTACTCAACAAAGGATCAAAGGGTCGGGTTAGAGAGAAATGCGGCCAAGCATCTCTATTGGATTGGACGTTTTGAGCCGCACAGGTGAAGCTGTAGAAAACCGCAGCTTAGTCATTTCGAGGCGTAGGCCGAGAAGTCCGAGGATCAGAATATCCGAGGATACCTGGTCGGGGATAACCTGCAGAGAATCCTACGCCAAGCGAGCAGCAACAACCGTGGGGAAAAAATCCCAAACCTTACTTTTTGAGTGGGGCACCGAGGGAGGCCAACCACTCCCTCTGCTGCTCAGGCGTCAGAAGATGAAGCAGGCTACGCGCCGTCGTGCGGCGGATCTGGTGAAGATCGACATCCCTGCGGAGTTGAGACTTCTTGCCTGCCAGGAAAGCTTTCTGAACTTCAGCCGCCTTGGCGGCATCGATGGAACGAATTTCGGCAGTCTTTTGGCGCTGGTCAGGAGTCAGTTTCAGGAGATTCTGTTCGCTTGGGGAGAGCAGGAAAAGCCCGCCGTGGAACTGACGTTCGATCTGACGGAATCGCGCGCGCTGGGCAGGGTTTAACACGGCCAAGACCCTGCGATTGCAGGAAGCCTGGTAGCTGGGGAGAGTCTTCAGGGCAACAGGGGAAAGGGCAGGATCGAGAAGCCCCTCAGCGGAAAGCACTCCCACCTTGGCACGGCACTCGGCACGGATCATGTCGATACGGGTATCCTGAGCAGTAGAGATCTTCAGATCCTTGTGGATCTCAGGCTGGTTCAGCAGGACAGGCATGTAAGAGATGCTGTCGGGGGTGGACGTGTTGGTGATGTTGCCTGCGGAGGCTGAGGCAATCGTTATCGCAAGAAGAGGAAGGAGAAGCAG
>CAIKYN010000109.1 GCA_903831635.1 uncultured Spartobacteria bacterium | reverse complement strand
TTGCGGCAAGAGCACACTCCTCCGAGCCCTGGCTGGCCAGTTCCCGCCCGTGGCCGGGGAAGTGCAGCTCAACCAGCGCTCCCTCTACCGGAATCTCGATGCGCTCCTGCAGTACATCACCTATATCCCGCAGTACGACGCTTTCGACGAGCAGCTGACAATCGAGGAGAACCTCCGCTTCGCCGCGGCCATCCGTGCTCCTCATCTCTCACGACGCGAACGTCAGCGCCGCATCGATAGCAAACTGGCAGAACTTGGCCTGAACGAACGTCGCAAGGAGGTCGTGGGAGGAACCAGCAAGAAGGTCCTTAGCGGAGGCGAACGCAAACGTCTCAATATCGGTCTTGATATGGTCAGCACGGCCGATGTCTATCTTTTCGACGAGCCGACCAGCGGTCTCTCATCGAAGGATTCCGAGCATGTCATCGAAATCATCCGCGGCATGGCCCACAACAAGATCGTTCTGGTCACGATCCACCAACCGACCTCGAAGATCTTCCAGATGTTCCAGAAGGCACTCCTTCTGGACAAAGGGGGCAAGCTCGTCTTCTTCGGCACCCCCACGGAGATGCTCTCCTACTTCGCAGAGGCGGAGCATGAGCAACTCTTCGGAACGGAACTCGGCGGATGCCAGGCCTGCGGCACGACCCGACCGGAGTTCGTCTTCGATGTGCTGGAGACGCCACTGCGCGATCTGGGTGGAGATCTCATCTACGAGGAGAATAATCGGGGACAACTCGTCCCGGCGCGGCGTTTCTCCCCAGAGTATTGGCGGGACAAGTTCGAGGCCTACCGCCTGATGAAGGAGGTCCAGCAACCTGCATCCTCGCGAACACCCGTCCCGGCTGGCCCCGAGTCAAAGAGCAGCCTCACCCAGCGCCTCACTGGTTGGGAGGGATTGAGGTGGCGGGATGAGCTGGGGCAGTTCCTGGTGCTGCTCCAGCGCTCGTTCATCAGCAAGATGCGCAACCGCGCGAATCTCCTCACCACGCTGGTGGAGGCACCGATGCTCGCTTTCTTAATCGGGGCCGTCCTCCGGTACTCGGAGAGCAAGCACTATGACTTCGCCTCGGCCTTCCACATTCCCACCTACCTCTTCCTCTCGCTCGTGGTGGCGATGTTCTTGGGTCTCACAAACAGTGTCGACGATATCATCCGCGATCGTCCTGTCCTTCTTCGCGAACGGAATCTGAATGTCCGTATCGGCTACTACCTGCTGGCAAAAGCGATCACGCTTGGTCTCTTCGCCGTAGGTCAGTGTGCCCTTTTCACACTGATCGGAGACTGGATGGTCTCTATCCGGGGACTCTACTGGGTGGAATTCACGGCGATGTTCCTGACTGCGTTCAGCGGTATCGCCATCGGTCTGATGATCTCCTCGCTAGCCCGAGAGGGAAAGACCGCCGTGAACATCATCCCCGTCGTCCTGATCCCCCAGATCATCCTTGGGGGAGCCCTGATCAAGTACGAGGAGATGAACCGCAATCTCGATTTCATCCATGCGATCCATGAGTGGTTCAACCGCCATCCTGAAACAGCCATGGAACCGAGAAGCGACCTGCAGGTGCCGCTGATCTGTGAATTCATGCCGATGCGCTGGTCGTACGAGGGGATTGTCTTTGCGCAGGCAAAACTGAATCCCTTGGCCCTCCGGCAGGCACGGATCCAGCGTCAGATCTATCAACTCGCGGCAATCAAGAAACCAACGGACGCCCAAGAAGATCGGCTCGATGATCTCAAGGATCTCCTGGCCATCCTGAGTGGACTGGAAGCGAAAGATCCCTCCGATCTCGACAAGAGAATGACCCACATCGACAGGGTGATTGCCGGGGCTCCATTGAAGCGCGATGAAATCGTTGGTAATCAGAGTGGCGTCACCGCCGAGCAGCTTTACACCAACCAGAAGGTTCTTGATCTGGTCTCTAAGGCTGAGATGGAGCAGGCAGACTACCGCGACAACCACCATCCGAATGTCTTCTTCGGGCCGGTGAAGCAATACTTCGGCCTCTCCATACCCCTGCTCTGGTTTAACTCCGCCGTCATGATCCTTACAAGCTGGGCGATCTTTGTGATCCTTTTCTTCATTCTCAGACGACAAATCCGCGATACCCGCACCTAAAAAATGTCCTCTACAGCCAATGCCGCGATTCCCCTTGAGGATACTTGGGTTGATGTCCTGCATAAAGCCAGACGTGGTCAGGAACTCTCGGAAGGTGATCTAGCGGAGCGCTCCGGCCTCACCCGCGAAGAAGTCCTATCACTCCTCGGGGGGGTGCTGATTCCTGCTCATTTACAGAGAGCAGCCGGAGCCCTCGGTCTCGACGCGAAACGCCTTCTCGAGATGGCCGAGGGGAAATACCATCCCGGACCTCTGGATCTTCCGGAGGGAATGGTCATGTTCACTTCTGATTGGAGTGACATGCAGGTCCATTCCTACCTGGCTTGGGATAACGCGACACGGGAGGCTGTTGCCTTTGACACAGGGGCCGATGCCTCTGGGATGCTCGATTTTCTGCAAACCCAACAGCTGAAACTGAGGCTTCTCCTGCTGACACACGGCCATGGCGATCATCTCTTCGATCTGGATCGGATCCTTGAAAAGACCGGAGCGGAGGCATGGATCGGTGAGGGGGAGGGAGTCTCTGGCATCGCGACCTTCACCCCGGGGAAGGAGTTCCACGTTGGTAACCTCCTCATCTCGACACGGCTGACGAAGGGACATGCTGCCGGCGGGATCACCTACGTCCTCCGTGGACTTAAAGGCCCTGTCGCCGTGGTGGGAGATGCCCTCTTCGCCGGATCCATGGGAGGACCCATGGTCTCCTACGCCGACTGCCTGCGAACCAATAGGGAGGAGATCCTGACCCTCCCACCCGAGACAATTCTCTGTCCCGGCCACGGCCCCCTGACGACCGTGGCTCTGGAGCGAGAGCACAACCCCTTTTTCCCAACGCTCCTTTGAAGAAAAGAGGAGCTTGAGCTTGACCACTCCCTCCTTCTGGAAGAAGCTCCACACCCCACAAAAGAAAGCAGGTGAATTAATTATGCCGGAAGTTATTGTCCGTAAGGGCGAACCCATCGATCGCGCTCTCAAGCGCCTCAAGACCAAACTCGACACCGAGGGTGTCCTCGAGGAAGTGCGCCGTCTTCGCGCCTTCGAGACTCCGACCCAGCGCACCAAGCGCAAGGCCAAGGCCAACGCGAAACGCGCCAAGGCCAAAGTGCGCTTTGTCCTGAGCTGATCCTCCTGCTTCACTCATTGGAGTGAATCCTGAAGTGCTTATCATCGGCTGCGGCTTCCTAGGGGAGGCTGCAGCCGAACTTTTTTCGGCCCGAGGCAACACTGTCTTGGGCCTTGTTCGGGGTGCCGAATCCCTGGCATCCCTAGCCGGAGGGTCTTTCGCCTCCGCCGCCTGTGATGTCACCGATGATGCCTCGGTTGATGCCCTGACTCCGCTAGTTCGTAATGTTCCGCTAGCCATCTACTGCGTCAGCTCGGGCCGCGGAGGGGCCGATACCTACGCAGCCGTCTACCGCGACGGACTCCGCAGGGTTCTTGAGCTCTGGAATCCGGGTAGAATCATTTTTGTCAGCAGTACCTCCGTCTACGGACAGACTGATGGATCCTGGGTCACCGAGGAATCT
>CAIKYN010000108.1 GCA_903831635.1 uncultured Spartobacteria bacterium | reverse complement strand
ACGGAGGAAGCGTGCGTCGCCTGGATTAATGAGCGAGACGAGAGCGGGTGCCTCGAGGGCCAGATCGACAAGCCCGGCATAGGTGTGTTCGTGGCCGCTCTCACGCCAGAAGCGCATGCACTCCTGAAGGATCCAGAGGCCAGCAATGTTCTTGAGTAGGCGGATCGTGCCGCCGTAGCCGACCTCGTTGGTGAAGTTGAGGCCGCGCGCCTCCTCGGTAAGTACGGGTTTCGGGGATTCCACGCCGAGCAGAGACCATGTGCCGGAGCTGAGGTAGGCCCATCCGGGTTCATCGGTTGCCGGAACGGCGGCCACAGCCGCGCCCGTGTCGTGTGAGCAGGTTGCTACCACGTTGACTGCTCCGAGACGGGTCTCGGACTGAAGCTCCGGCGTGAGGGTGCCGATAACTGTGCCGGAGGGGACGACCTTCGGGAAGATCGACTCGGGAAGGCCGAGTTTGGCGATCAGCGGGCGGGCCCAATCCATCTTCGCGGGATCAAAGAGCTGGGTCGTGCTGGCAAGGGAAGCCTCGGCGACGGGATCTCCTCCCAGCAAATGGTTCACAGTGTCACCGATGAGAAGGAAGCGATCGGCAAACTTGAGGATCTCGGGCCGCTGCAGCAGGTCCGTATGGAGCTGGCAGAGCGTATTGATCGTCATGAACTGAATGCCGGTTGACGCGTAGATCTCCTCACGGGTCACACCTCCGAGACGTTCGTAGGAGGCGTCAGTCCGCTCGTCACGGTACTGGTAGGGAGTTGCAAGGAAAGGTTCGGAGCCCTTCATCAACGCATAGTCGACCCCCCACGAGTCCGAACTCAGTGAACGAATTGGCAAATCACGCGCGCCTGCCTTACGCAGTCCCTCGACAATCTCGGCGTAGAGATGGAGGAGGTCCCAGCGCCGGGATCCCTTGATGACAACGGCCCCGTTGGAGAAGCGATGGATCTCCTCCAGGGTCAGGCGTCCCTCCCAGAGCGTGCCAAGCATGACGCGACCGCTCTCGGCACCGAGATCGATGGCTAGGTAATGGGAGTGGGTGGACATTGGGGATTAGGCGTTTAGGCTGAAGGCTGTTAGTTTATTAGGTCAGAGGCTGAGTATCGGATTTGCCAATGTTGTGTCAGAAGGATCTGTTTTGGTTTCGGATTTTCCTAACAGTCTAAAAGTCTTCAGCCTAATAGCCTCGCAATCCATCAGAGCTTGAGGACCTTGCGACGGTAGTGCTCGTCGGAGCGTCCTGAGATGCGGGCGACATTCTCCGGGGTGAGGAAGACGGGACCGCCGAGTGCGGCGGCGCCAACAAAGATCTTCGCTGCCTTCTCTGCCATCATGAGCGAGGCCATGACGCCGGCGGGACTACCGCCGAGACCGATGATGCCATGGTTCTGGAGCAGGATGATGCGCGGGGCCTCGCCGTGACGCTCCATGAACTCCTTCACGCCGGCTGCGATCGCGCGTGCGAGATGGACGCCGGGGTCGGTGTAGGGAACGAGCACCGACTCGGTACCGCAACAGACGATCTCGTCTGGGAAGGTGCGCTTGGTGGCGTAGTCCTCCGCGCGGGGCGAGCAGAGGATCTGGTTCACCGCGATCGCGTGGACATGCCCGACGAAGGAGACTCCCGGAAGCGAGAGCAGGTAGGCGTGGAAGAGTCCCTCGACCGAGGGCTTCGCGGCGTTCTGGTCGACACGGCTCTCGAGGAGCAGGCGCTCCACATCCTCATCGGCCCAGGTTCCCTCAAGGAGAGGGAGCAGAGTTGCAAAGCGGCAGAGGGTCAGGCCCGGCTCGCCGAGCGTGCCGAGGCAGTGTCCGCTCGCCTTGACGAGGAAGGTCTCCTCGTCGACGCGGGTGGAGGCATTCCCCTCACCGAGGATCGCCATGCCGCGCTCCTCGCGGCCGAGGTCGTGGCAGAGCCCGATGAGTTTCTGGGTGAGTTCGGAAGCCATCTTAGATCTCCCCGCAGATGGCGACCTTCATGCCGAGTTCGCGCATCGCGGCGGCCTTGGCGTAGAGACCCTTCTTCGCGCCTTCCTTGTCGGGCGCGTAGACGACCTGGATGTGGTTGGCCTTGTGACGGGCCATCATCTCATCGCGGCTGATGCCGGGGAGGATGGTGTGCATGATCGGCCACTGGGGTGTGGAGAGCTTCCAGCGGTCCTCGGTCTCGGCCTGCGGCAGCTCGACGATCTCGCCGAGTCCGGTGTCGTAGCAGAGCTCCCCGCCGTCGATGAAGATACGGCTCCAGACGATCCAGCCGGGCTTGCTGACACCCTTGATGGTGCCGCCGCCGAGACGGAAGTACATCGAGGGCTGGCGCTCGCTCGAGGTCCCCTTGAAGCCGCCGATGAAGTGGGCCGGAGGTGCGGCACCGGAGATGAGGAACACCCAGACGTAGGCATCGAGGGTCTCGGAGAGATTCTTGCCGCCGGGGCCGGTGTAGTGGCGGCCCCAGCGCAGATCGTGGAGCGTGTTCTCGGGAGCGAAGCCGAGCTGCCGCCAGAGCTTGTAGGTGATGAGTCCGTCGAGACCGGAGCACTCGTCCACCTCGTTGAAGTGGGGAAGCGCCTCGCCGGCGAAGAGCTCGGCACCGGTCTCCTCGTCATAAACGGGGGGACGCTCAACGTTGTTGAGGAGTCCCTCGACGAGGTCGGAGGCGGGGGCGAGGTCCTTGAGGCCCTGCTGGTACTGGATGCCTATCGTAGCGCAGCCGAACTCTGCGGCGATGCGGACGGCGGCGATGTACATCTTGCACTGCTGGAGGACCTGGTTCTCGGTGAGATCCTCTTCCTCGCTCGGACCAAATTTGAAAGTCATGCCGCGGTCAAGGAGCCACTGGTAGACCTTGCGGGCTTCGTCATCCTTCACGGTGAGCATCTTCGCGTAGAGGGCCGACTGGCTGAGGCGCTCCTTGAAGACGCCGGTCTTATGGATCAGCTCGTCGGGGATGATCGCGTTGTACATGCCCATGCAGCCCTCGTCGAAGACACCCATGATCTCCTTGTGGTCGCGGAACTTCTTCGCGAACTCGGTGCCGAGCTTCTCGTCATCGGCGGGGACACCTGCCTTCTCGTAGGTCTTCACGTGAGGGGTGGCGTGCGTGACGGATCCGGTGGT
>CAIKYN010000107.1 GCA_903831635.1 uncultured Spartobacteria bacterium | reverse complement strand
TTCGGAAAGTTCGGGAATACGAAGACGAATGAGCTTGCCGTCGACTGCAGGATTAATACCGATCTTACTTTCCTGAATGGCGCGCTCGATATCCTGAACAGTTCCGGCGTCAAAGGGCTGGATCACCAGCAAGCGGGGCTCGGGAGAAGTAATGAGAGCGAGCTGCTTCAGCTTCATGCTGCTGCCGTAGGCGATGACATCGATGTTCTCGACAAGGGCCGGGGAGGCTTTTCCGGTACGGATGGCATTGAACTCATGCATCATGAATTCACCGGCTTTCTCCATGCCGGCTTCGGCTTCAAAAAGGACTTCTTCTGCGCTCATGGTCTTTGATGTGTTTTAGGGATGAATTAAAGGGCGGGCTTGGTATCCGACACGAGGGTTCCAATGGCTTCGCCACGTACTGCACGCAGGATATTCGCGGGATCGGACATGTCAAAAACGATGATCGGCATGGCATTGTCCATGCAGAGGGAAAAAGCCGTTGAATCCATCACCTCAAGGCGCTGGGTCAAGGCATCGGTGTAGGTCAAGGTATCGAAGCGCTTTGCCTCGGGGTTCTTCTTCGGATCGGAGTCGTAGATCCCGTCAACCTTGGTTGCCTTGAGGATGACCTCGGCACCAATCTCGTTGGCCCGGAGTGCCGCGGTTGTGTCGGTCGAGAAGAAGGGATTTCCTGTACCCGCGACGAAGATGACGATGTGGCCGTTCTCCAGATGACGGATGGCACGACGAACAATGAAGGGTTCCGCAACGTTATTCATCTGGATTGCTGTCTGGACGCGTGTGGAATGCCCAAGATCCTCAAGAGCGCTCATGAGGGCCATCCCGTTGATCACAGTGGCAAGCATCCCCATATAGTCGGCCGTGGCACGATTCATTCCACGATGACTCGCAGCGAGCCCTCGCCAGATGTTCCCGCCCCCGACGACGACAGCGACTTCCACTCCCATTTTGCTGACCTCGGCAATCGAGGCGGCCACTTTTTGAACGATTTGAGGGGAAACGCTGTCGGAACTCCCCTTCTCCTTCAATGCCTCACCACTGATTTTGAGGACGATGCGGCTGTATTTCGGCGCGGGAGACAAGGTATCGGACATGAAGTTAAATCAAACCGCAGGAGAGGCCTTAGGCAAAGTCAAATCGGCAACGGCACGATGCCAAACCCAAATCTCAAGTTGTGATCTTGAGTGCCCGGCCACGGGCGAAGGCGGAGGAGTGCATCCGGGCCTTCCCCTCGGGCTGGATCATTCCAAGCAAAAGACCACCTTCACCACAAGCAACAAGCACGCCGCGTTCGTCGACCCTGAGAATACTTCCGGGCTTTCCCATGGCTTTACGGGCGATGATTGCCGAATGGATCTTGATGGTAATCAACTCTCCCGAGGCTGCCTCAAGGGAAGCAACCGCAGCAGGACGAGGCTGAAGGGAACGAATCTTTCGCTCCAACACGGCAGCGGGCTCGTTCCAGTCAATCAATGATTCCTCTCTTCCAATTTTGCCCGTGACGGTTGCCTGCGCGTGATCCTGCTCAAAACGCGGGGCATTTCTGAAAGAGAGAAGATTCATTGCCTCGGAGAGGGCAAGCGGCGCCAGATCTGCAAGCTTTTCGGA
>CAIKYN010000106.1 GCA_903831635.1 uncultured Spartobacteria bacterium | reverse complement strand
TGCCAATCGTATGATCTCGGGCTTCCGATCTCTTCATTCATCGCTGCGCTCGCCCTCGCGACCATGGACAGGACATGGCAGAAATCACAATCCCCGCTCGGTTCGATTCTAGCTGTTGTGGGCTGCATTGCCATGGTTCCCGGTAGTCTCGCGGCCAAAGGGCTTATGGGACTATTCACCATCATCCAGTCGCATGCTGAGAGTCCCATTGTTCCCTTGGTTGCAACTGCTGAGAACCTCCTCATCGTGACCTTCACGTTGATCGGGATCGGAATTGGTTTGGCGATCCCGACGTTGATTTACCCCCGCAACAGCGAGGAATCTTGATTCACTACCCGTTGTTTTGGGGAACGGTTTTCCGAAACGTCACCTAGCGGGGAGGTAGATGAAAAGCCTCTTCGAGTTCACGGATCACGTCATCTCCCATCACGCGTACTGAGCCAAGGGATCTGCTGTTGATCAGGGCCTCGGCGGTTGATTCGAGAACTTCGAGGCGGTCAAAGGCGTCGAGCAAGGAGTTGCCCAAGACCATGGCTCCGTCGTTCTCGATCAAATAAACTGGAAAATTCGGTGAGAGTCGCTGTGCCACGGTGGTGGGATCCTCAGAGAGCACGGAGATGGGAAGTTGTTCGACTTCACGCAGGAAAACATAGCTTTCGGGAATGGTTCGGGTGTCGAGTCGCTCAGCGCTGACGGCAAAGGCGGTGGCGTTCACCGGTGTGGCGTTGACGATAGCCTGAACCGAGGGATGCCGAGCGTAGATCTTCTCATGGAGACGCGAGGCAAAACTGGCCCTTTTTCCCTGCTCGGCGCGTCCGTTTTCGACCAGCACGAGTTCCTCCGGAGCGAGTTGTGCACGGTCGCATCCCCTGGGGGTGATCACGAAACTTGTGTCAGAGAGGCGAGCCGAGAAGCTTCCCTCCGTACTGATGAGGAGGCGTTGGCGGTAGCCCCGCCTAACGAAATCGCTTAACTCACGCCGCAAGGCGCACTCACGGGCGCTTGCTTCCCCGGGGGTGAATGCCTCCAGAGGAGCCGCCAGTTGTTTTTCCGCGGAGAGTCCTTCTTTCCCTGCATAACGAACCTCTCCCAGCACCGAAGCCTTGAGGATGGTTTTGGCTGTGAATTCGAGAGTCTCGAACTTCATGAAAGCTTCACGAAATGTGGGGGCTCCGACGACCACGCCGTGGTTCTCGAGCATTACACAAGAGACGCCTTTGGCAAACTCACGGGCGATACTCTCCCCGAGGGCCTCGCTTCCGGGCAATGCGTAGGGGGCGAATCCGACCTCCCCGCATGTTTCCCAAGCCTTGGGGAAAAGACGGGTGTCGGGCCGCTTGCCGCAGATGCTGAAAGCAACCAAAGCCACGGGGTGGGCATGGATGATCGCCCTGATGTCGGGGCGGGCCTTGTAGATCTGATAATGGAATGGATATTCCGATGACGGTTTGTGAAGCCCTCGAATTTCTCCATCCATCCGGATCTCGACGATATCTTCTTGCTTGAGCCCTCCTTTGTCGATGCGAGCCGGAGTGATCCAGACCGAACCTTCTTGGTCGAGGATTGAGAGATTACCACCAGAGGTGGTGGTCATCTTGTAGCCGTAGATCCGCTCCATGGCGCTCTTGAGGACATCCGCGGGGTGTGTTGTGTCGCGTTGCGTGTTCATCGTCTCCACTATCTTATCGCTCGGAGTGGGGTTGTGCCAGATACGGTTTTCCATGACATGATGGATTGCGATTTCAGTCCTGTTTCCCTTGTCGGGTGATCACAGTCGCAGTTAAATTAAGGATATGTCAGCAGCCATTTTCTCAGGCGAGAACGAGCCCCTCTTTTACCTCGGTGAGATTCCTGTGCGTCTGATCACCCTGCTGGTGGCCCTTCACAGCGCCGCCATGATCACTGTTTCGCTCCTTCTTGCCGCAGGTCATGGGGCTCTGGTGGATTTTTTCGCTTATAGCAGTACAGCTGTTGCGCATGGCCAGATCTGGAGGCTTTTAACCTATGCCTTTATCCCTACACCAACTTTTGTAAATAATTCAGTTTTGATAGGACCATCTGTTTGGTTTCTCTTTGAAATGCTGATGCTCTATTACTTCGGTCGCGAGGTGGAGAACGGCCTCGGTTGGAAACGCTTCGGCATCCTCTACGCGGGACTGATCCTGCTCGGACCACTGCTTCTTCAGGCATTTGGTTATGGAGGAAATCCACAGACATTCATTGGAGCAAAGCAGGTGAATTTCGCTGTTTTTGCCGCCTTTGTGGCCATGCATCCAGGGGCTCAGTTCTTCTTTGGGTTGGCCGCCCGATGGGTCTTTCTCGGACTTCTCTCCATTTCCTCCCTCCAGCATCTGGCGGATCATCAGCCTCCCCAGGTGCTCGTGTTGATCTCTTCGAGTGTTCTTGCCATCATGCTGATGCGTCGTGCTGGATTCGAGGAACCCCTCTTCGGCTATGGATTCCAATGGTCACTCCCAGGACTGAAGCCCTCCCAAGGGAAATTCTCAGCAATGCCGGGTGGCCCACGCGGCGCTTCTGCCGGAAATCGTGGAGCGAAGGCACAAGCATCGCCCTCCGAATCAAGGGCTCATGTGGATCCTGAACTGGAGATGGATCGTCTCCTTGAGAAGATCAGCAGCAAGGGAATGAAAAGTCTTAGCTCCTCCGAGCGTGCCTCTCTTGAAAATGCAAGGCAGGCGATCCTGCAACGAGGCGGCCGGAACCCCAAGTAACCCGCCCAGGTTCTCTCCGATGAGCCAATCACTCGATCAGCTCCGGGAGATCATTACCCGATTACGTGCGCCCGGCGGATGCCCCTGGGATCGTGAGCAGACGGCCTCATCCCTCCGCACTTCGCTGATCGAGGAGGCCTATGAGGTCGTCGATGCCATCGAGCGGGAGCATCCCTCTGATCTTGAGGAGGAGTTGGGCGATCTTCTGATCAACATCATGATGCAGGCTGAGATTGCCGCGGATCAGGGAGGATTCACCATCGATTCGATTGCATCCACCGCTGCAGAGAAACTCGTCCGGCGCCATCCCCATGTTTTCGGTGATGCCTCTGCTGAGACAAGTGGCGCCGTATTGCGTCAATGGGAAGAGATCAAGCGTGCGGAACGGAGTGCCAAAGGCCTCGATCAGGGAGTAGATGCATCGCTTCTCGACGGAGTGGCGCGGGCTTTTCCCGCCCTTGTCCGAGCCCAAAAGATCCAGAAGAAAGCGGCCAAGGTGGGGTTTGACTGGGAGCGTCCCGAGGATGTCGTGGAGAAAATCCGGGAAGAAATCCGGGAGGTGGAAGTTGAGATGCCTGGGCGTCACGATCCCGTCATCGCGCAGCGTCTCTCTGAAGAGGTGGGCGATCTCCTCTTTGCCGTGGTGAATCTGGCACGAGCTCTCTCAATCGATGCCGAATCGGCTCTTCAGGAAGCTACGGTAAAGTTCGAGAAACGATTCCTCAGCATGGAGCGCGCTATCCCTTCGAATCGGAAATTCAAAGACCTCTCGTTCGACGAAATGAACGAGCTCTGGGAAGTGGCCAAAAAATCCGAGCGATCAGCATGAGCGATTCCTTTCAGATCCCTCCGATTTCCCTCGCAATCACGGCATGCAATGAGGACTCACGCCTTCGCAAATGCCTTGAGAGCGCTCGCGGCCTCGTGCGTGAGATCATTGTCGTCGACAGTGGTTCCACGGATCGTACCGTGGCCATCGCCGAGGAGGGGGGGGCACGGGTGATCCATCAGGAATGGCTTGGCCACAGTGCCCAGAAGCAGGTGGCACTGGATCACTGCACACAGCCTTGGGTGCTGATCCTCGACTGCGACGAAAAGATCTCTGAGGAACTAAAGCAGTCTATCAAAGCGTTTTTCTCCAGTGGGGATGTTGACTGGTTTCACGGGTGCCGTTTTAACCGGAAGGTCTGTTTTCTGGGGCGCTGGATCAGGCACGGAGACTGGTATCCTGATACGAAGTTGCGACTTGTGCGTCGGGACAAGGCCCGTATGGGTGGAAATGCCGCCCATGACACGGTGCTCGTGGAGGGCTCCGTAAAGCATCTGCGTGGCGATCTGCTTCACGACTCCTACCCGACCATCCAGAGCTATCTTGATAAGATAGGTCCCTTTGCGGACGAGTTTGTCCAACGTCAGCAGGAGGAGGGAAAGTGCTGGTCGCTTACGACTAATCTTCTTCGCCCTCTCTGGCGCTTCCTTCGTGCTTATTTCCTGAGACTTGGATTCCTTGATGGATTCCCGGGCTTCTGGATCGCGTATGCGACGGCCTTTTCAGTCTTCGTCCGGTACAGCCGCAAGTATGAGGAAGAGAGGCGCTCTTCAGGTGGCGCCCCAACGGATACAAGGTAAAATTTCCTGATATCGCCTCTTTATGAGTTTCCATCACTTGTTCGCAAAATACCGGCGATCAGGGTTTGTGTGCACCATGGCACTGATTGTCGTGCACGCAGGTGGATTGAGGGCGTCATCCGCCGATGATGTCGAGATAGGAGGGCCAACTCTCGCGGGAGACACGGTTTATCAGAATGGCACCTATATTGTTTCCGGCGCAGGAGTCGGAGTAGCGGGCGCCGCTGATCAACTCCATTTCAACGGGGGAGTACTTTCGGGTGATGGCACCCTCTCCGCACTAGTGGTTTCAGCTGGCAACTCAGGAAACGCACAGGCTGGTGTCATGTTTCGCTCATCAACAGCGTCCGGCGACTCGGAGATCTGTCTGGCAATCACTCCGACTCAGGGTTTGTTCCTATCCAAGCGTTCTGCAACAGGCGC